>JANYHY010000846.1 GCA_025362165.1 Myxococcales bacterium
CACACGTTGAACAAGAGCGTCGCTTGACTGTTCACTTGCTCCTTGCTGTCCGCGACGGGCGCGCCGTCGTCGGGGCTCACGCCGCTGTCGGCCGAGTAGTCGTTGGTGCCCCACTGCGCGAGCCATCCAGCGAGCTCGTCCACGTTCGCAGATGCGAACCTCGGATCGGCGACGATGGCCGTGAGATCCGCGTGCGTGTTCGGCGTCTTCTTTTCGTCCTTTGCTGCGTTGATCGCGTCCGTGAGTTTGGGCGCGAGCCGCTCACCGAAGCCGGAGTGCACGTCCGCCTGGATGCTTGCCAAGTCGTCCAACGAGATGGGATGCCCCACGTTTTGCAGGCGTTTGGTGATCCGCCCAAGGCGTAGGCCGAGGTCGTAGTCTCCCGCGATGTAGACGGGTTGCCCGTTGGGCAGCTTGTCGTTGGACGGATCGTTGTCCAGCGTGACGCCGGTCTGATCTGCGTTCGCGGTCGCCAAGAACCCTGCGCTCGGGTTCTTCACGTGAGGCATGAACGCTTCGTCGAGCGGCGCTGTCCACTCTGCGCTGCCGTCTCCTGGCAGCACGAACATCGGCAGCGTGCCTTGGTACTTCGTTGCGTCCCACGCGAGCGCGCCCGCCATGCGTTGCGGGAGGATCGACTGCGTCGTGTAGAACGTGTTGCCGGAGTCGTCCGCGACGACCCAGTTCTCCGCGCCGACTCCGAAGTCGCGTATCGCGACGCGGAAGCCCTCCACGTCCTTGGCGTACATGAGGCCGATCACCGCCGAGATCTCCTTGGTGGGATCGAGCCCCGTCCAGCGATAGCTGAGCGCGCCCTTCTTCGGATCGGGCGGCACCACGGCGTGATTGACGATGTTGGGAACGATCGGGCCGTGGTGCGGCACGATGAGCACGTCGTACTCCACTGGAGCGCCGCCAGCGACCGCGATGGTCTCGTGGATCTTCTGGAGCGGAACGTCCTGTCCCTTGAACTTCACCGAAGCTCCATCAGGCGAGAGCGTCTCTTGATAGGCGTCAGTCACGTCGAAGTTCGCCGTCGTCGCTCCCCACGCGATGTGCTCGTTGAAGCCGAGGATCAGGCCAGGAATCCCAGGGAACGAGAGCCCCGCGGTCTCGAGGTCTTTCGAGGTGTCCCCGCCGGGTTTGGCGTGCACGGAGAGGTGCACCATCCAGAACACCGCGGGCGAGCTGAGCGACAAGTGCGGGTCGTTCGCGATCATCGCGTGGCCTGTCGCGCTCTTGCCTGCGGAGACCATCCAGTTGTTCGAGCCGCGCGAGAGGCGATCACCGAAGACGTTCTCGTCTTTGGTTCGAGCATCGAGCCAGCCGCGCGCGTCGTCGATCAATCCAGGCGCTAGCGTCACGCTCGCGGCGATTGGCTTGCTTGGCGCTACGCCGTTGTCTCCGAAAGACATCGTCTTGTTCGTGTCGTTGGGAAAACCTGGCAGCGTGGTCGTCGGATCCAGAGTGGCCCAACGCAGGGTGTCGCGAATGAACCCCGCGCGCGCCTTCAAGTCGGGATCCATCGACGCGTCTGTGAACACGGAGCGCACCTTGTCGAGGTAGCCTTGGCGCTCGATGTCGCTGTCGGCGTCGAAGGACAGCGCCTGCGATTGATAGCGCGCGATCGCGAGCGAGTCCGCGCACGACCACTTCGTCAGGATGGCTGGATTCAGCCCGATCATGCCCTTGGGGAGCGGCTCTTCGCCGCTCTGCGCGCGCGCGTAGAACTGAGAGACGCCATCCGCGAACGCGTCGAGCCAAACGCGCTCGTCGCTCTTGGGATCCAGCGCGTCGCACATCTTCTGCGCGACGCGCGTGAGGCCGATCGTTCGCTGCGTGATGTCCGCGTCGATCAAGCCCGCGCTCACATTGCCGAACACCTCCGCGGTGCGCCCCTCCGCCGTGCGCCGAATGAGCTCGAGCTGCACCGAGCGATCACGCGCGACCTGATATCCCTGCGTGCGAATCGCGTCCGCGACGCTCGTCGCGTAGATGTGGATCATCCCGAACGAGTCGCGAACGACGTCCACCGGCCCCGCGAGCCCATCGAGCTGCACGTTGCCAGTGACGGGCACCAAGGCGCCCAGCGGCCGACCGTCACCCGCGGGTGCGTCTGACTTGCAACCCGTCGTCGAGTGCACGAACGAACAGGCGACTGCGGCCGCCGTGAGGAGAGCGAGATGAGAGGTGCGCATGAGCCGCGCTATAGCTCAGATCGCTACGACGCGCGCCCGTTCGCCTCGAGCTGAGCGAGGAAGGCGCGAGCAGAACTCTCTGTACCGCAACCAGAACCACTGGCTAGAGCACCCATCACTAACGACGTCGGGCCATGCTCACGACCTCGGTCCTGGCACAGCACCAGAGGTCAGAGGTCGAACGGTCGGTTCACTGAATCGGAATTCGAGATCACCAATCGGAGGTGGTGCAGCTCACCCAAGCGGCTGCGATGATCAGCAGGGCAACACCGTCGGCCGGCACGCGGACACCGGCTGCCACTGACCAGACGAACAAGTGAACCAGCGCGCCGCGCAGCCGCTAGGGTCGTCGCTCGACGGAGTCGGACAGAGCGAGGCGCCCCCGTCGCACGGATCGCCGAAGCGCGGGCGCACGCTGGGACAATCCGCAGGTGCGGGCGTGCAGCTCCACTTGCTGAGCGATTTGCATTCACACCATCCATTCGCCCACGCGCACCAGTCTTGGGTACATTTGGCGTTGTCGAGCGCGGCGTCGAACTGGTTCGGACACTTGGCACCCTCGTCGAGTGCACACGCCGTCGGATCAGGTGTCGACACGCTCCAAACCGGTGGATCGTTCGTACACAATGGGGGCGCGCAGAACGCGAGGGTCTCGCAGGTGATCCGCGGGTTCGTTCCATACTCGCAGACCTGCTGGGCCGCGGCGCACCGAGAGCCGACTTTGGGAACCTGAGCGGGACACGGCTCTATGCCCGCGTCGAGCGCGAACGACGGCTCTGCGCTATCGTCAGGCGACGACGCGTCCGCGACCGGCGCGAGCGTGGAGTTGCCGCAGCCGATTGCCCAATACGAAATCGCGAGCAGCACTCCATCGCGCGTCACAGACAGAGCGTAGCACCGGCCTAGGGAGCTTCGCGAATCCCCAGTCGCGCGCTATGGCTCCGATCGCTACGACGCGCGCCCGCTCGCGGTGAGCTGAGCGAGGAAGCGCGAGCAGCCCCGTGGGGTGCCACGCCCGGCGTTCGGGCGGTCCGCACGCGGGTTTCGCGCAGTGCACATGGCGTTCGAACGGTTCGAACGCGGTATTCGCGCTGTGTACGCGGCGTTCGGACGCTCCGAACGCGGTATTCGCGCTGTGTACACGGCGTTCGGAG
>JANYHY010000849.1 GCA_025362165.1 Myxococcales bacterium
CGCGCCCACCGTGAAGTAAAAGACCACGTAGAACAACACGGCCATCGGGAGGGATGCGCCGAGCGGCATCACGAGGCGATCTCGGTCGTTCGGGAAATCGTGGTGCACTCCGTGGAGGAGGAAGTGCACGCGCTTCTTCCACGCTTGATCGCCGGTCCAGTGAAAGACGTAGCGATGAAGCACGTACTCGGTGAGCGTCCAAATCAAGAGGCCCGTCGCGACGAGCCCAACCACCTGAAACAAGGCGAGATCGCGCTGCCACGCGCGATAGAACATGAGCGAGATTACCGGGACGTACGCGACGAACGGAGTCGCCGGATGGATGCGCGAGAAGCGCTCGATGAAGTCGCTCTCGAACATCCGAGTGGTCTCGGGTTTCTCAGCGCGCCGATGAATGGGTTGGTTCATGACTTTCCTCGAGACCTACGCGTGAAGCCAGAGCACGGCCTCTTCATCGATTCGAGCAGGCCTGTAGCACAGCATGCGCCGTTTGTAGACAGGCAGGTGGGAGTAACCGCTTTGCGTGATCGAAATCCTTCACCGCGTCTACCACCTCGCCGCCGAGATTCATGCTGGGTCAACGCGAACATGCCGTGCCAAGTCGAGAGCCCGTAGGGGCGCCGGACTTGTGCCGCTTGACGTGAGAAGCGAGCCCGCTGGGCGAGCGCAATTACGAACCCCTTGACGCCGAGACGTAACTTGTATTCTACAGACGGCCTCATGGCCGACCACGACAGGTTCGCACGCGCACTCCAAATCGTCGCCCGCGGCGTCGGACGTATCAGCCGAGAGCGAGCACGCTCTGGCGAGGTTACGCCTCAGCAAGCGGAGACCCTCCTGGTCATCTCGGAGCGCGGCGCTGTGTCGACCTCGTCGCTCGCCATGACGCTCGGCATCGATCCGTCGACCGCAAGCCGCAACCTCGCTGGCTTGGAGAAGGCGGGCTTCATCACCCGCAAGAAGGGCACCGACGACGGTCGCCAGACGGACGTGCGACTTACGCCGCGCGGCAAGCGGGCAGCTGACACCACGGCGGCGGGCTCCAGCCAGGCCTTCGCTGCCCTGCTCGAGCGCGTCGGTCGTCCTGATCGACAGAAGCTCACGGATGCGCTCGAGGCGCTCGCGCGAGTCCTCGACGGCGAGTCTGCGGTCTAGTGCCTCGATTCTATTGAATCGACGGCACTAGGAAATTCGCGGCAGCGAATTTCGGGGTTTGGGCGAAGCCCAAGTAGATCGTCTGGTGCCGCGATTTGCGGCGAAGCTGCTCGTGCGCAGCACCCGTCGTTTCGACGGAATCGCGGCACTAGGGACCGACCACGATGCTTCGGCTCACCGTCTCGGGCGCACCCGAGAACGGCGAGACGCTCAGCGAGCGGAACACACTCGTGACGCATGCGTTCGCGCTCGGAGAGAACGGGCCGCGCGCGGTCACGCTCGCGACGCGACCGCTCGAGGAGAACGTAACGAGCGCGACACCGGCGCCGCCGCCCTGAGGATCGTGGCAGCCAGAGACGTTCGCCGCGGCGAGAGCGCGCGTCGCGGTCGCGCGATCGAAGGGTAGAGATCCGCTCGTCGTGTTGTTGACCTCGTCTGGCGTAGCGGGCACGAGCTCCGACTCCCACCGAGCGTCGACCCTGGCGACGCGAGCAGAGCCTCCGACGAGATCGAACGGGATCGTCTTTCTCTCTCCAAACGCCCTGATCGTGAGGGTTCCGTGCACTGCGCGGGGCTTGTCGCGGTTGTCCGTGACAGCACCGTCTGCGCGCGCGATCTCCACCGTGAACGCGCCTGCGTTGCCGTTGGTCACCGCGAGCGTCTCGTGCCCGAGTGAGGTGGCGTCGGCGACCTTGGCGAAGCGCGCAGAGCTCGTCCATCCGACGCGAGATCCATTCGGGTCTACGATCGCGAGATCCAGATCCACCGCGTCGCTCCATGTGGCGTCGACGATGATGTCGCCGGTGGTGATTGGTTCGGAGCTCGGCGCCGTGCGTCGCGCGTCTGCGAGCTTGCCGATGTTCGCGCTCCGCTTGTCGCCGACGTCATCAAGCCACGCGGTCGCCTCGCGATCGCGCCCTCGGCCGCGCTCGCAGGCGATCGCGCGAGATACGCGGTCGTCGTCTTCCGGTTTGGCCTCGGCTGCGGCGATGCGCATCGAGCACGCGGCGCTGTCCTTGTGCTCGCGTTCGAACGCCACCGCGAGCGCGTCGAGCACGAAGGGGTCTGGCGAGCGCAGCGCGGAGTTGAGGCCGCTGCGCACGCGGAGTGAGGCAGCCCGATCGCCGGTCATCGCCAGCAAATCGCTTCGCGCCGAGATCGCGGCGTCATCGAGCGGGTCGCGCTTTTGCCATGCGTCGATGGTGGCCGCGAGGTTCTTCTCGTCGCCTGCGCGCTCGAGCACCTTCACGAGATCGAGAGTTCGCTGACGCTCGTCGGGAGCGGCGGCAGCCTTCGCGCGCGCGTCCGCGATCTTGTCGAACGACACGACGTCGTCGACTTGCGCGGCGATGTTCGCCTCGCGATGAAAGACTCGCTTCATGAACTGGCCACCGCGTCGGCCGCCCCACGGTGGAGCTACCCGCGCGGCCGCTGGCTTCTTTGCGGACGCGTCATCGAAATCCGAGCGCGCGCTCGCGGTTGCTTGCGGCGCAGGTGTGGCGTTCGCGAGGCCACCACCACCGCTGGGAGCGGTGGAAGTGAACGGAGAAGACTTCGCCTCGAGTAGGTCAGTGAGCGGCGACGACTTGTCCTTCTCCTCCGCGTCTCCACCGACGAGTGTGGTCCCCACGGCGAGAGCCTCGCCATTCCACGCGTCGGCCTTCGCGGTGCGATCGATCCCGAACGCGGAGAACATCGCCTCGCTCTCGAGCACGAGCAGCGACGTGTACTTCGACGGGACGCTGAAGCGTTGCGAGAGCGCCACCATCTCCGCCTTGCGCAGATCTCCTGGGCGTCGCTCTTCGTCTGCGATCTCCAGCGCCGCGAACTCGCGCGGCACGAACGCGTTGCCTACCGACGTAGACGCGGTGAGATCGAGCGGGTAGGTCGCTGTGAACGGCTCGCCCGCGAGCGTGCCCGTCAGCACCACGTCTCCCTTGACACGGTCATCCTTCATTCGCGCGCCAATCAACACCTCGGAGCCGGCACGAATAGGGGCGATCGACGTCGGCGCTGCGTCGTCCAGGCCCGCGGGCAACGTCACGTGCACGTCGCGCAACGCCTTGCCATACGTCGCCGACAGCACCTCGAGCGCAGCCGCTTCGAGCGGCTCGCCCGGCGCGTACGGCACCATCGCACCGCCACCGCCACGTGCGATCTCCGCGAGCGTCGTGGTGTCTGCGTCGCTGCCGATCGGGACTGTGACGACCGAGGTATGAGCGTTCGTCACGTCCGCGACGTCGCGCGACAATCGTGACAGCGAGCGGTAGCCCGCGCTCGCGGTGCCAGCGCTGAGGAGCACGATGCGCCCTTCCCTCGCTGGATCGGGGAGCGTGCTCGCCTCACGGATCGCAGCGCCGAGATCGCTGGCGCCGTCCTGCGTGACGCTCGCGAGGAACGCGTCGACGTCATGAGCCGCCCCGGATCCCGCTGCTGCCAGCCCGCCGGGCATGCGCCTGCACTCGAGGTCGCACGCGATCACCGTGACGCGATCACGGCGATCCATCTCTTCGGTGATCTGCTCGGCGAGGCGCGAAGCTCGTTTGAAGCGCTCTCCGAACATCGCTCGCCCGCTGTCGACGACGATCACGTAGTCGCGCGGCTTGGTGTCGCCCCACGTCGCGAGCTTGGGCCTGAGCGCGACGAGCGCGAATCGATCGGCGCCGGATTTTGCCGTGGTGTCCGAGAACGCCCACGCGCTCATCTCGCTGCGTGCATCCGGTAGGGCGTACTCGACCGTGAGATCGCCGCTCGGCGAAGTCTTGCCGAGATCACGCGACAGGCGCACGCCGCCCTCCACCTTGGACGAGTCGAGCTCATAGCCGCGCACGCGCACGGGGACCGCCGGATCGTTTCCCAACACTTGAACGTCCACGAACAGATCGTCGACAGCCAACTTCGGATCGTTGGGGAGCGGGTAGACATAGCGACGTCGTCCGCCCACGGGGGCGACGGTCTCGGTGTACGCGATGACGACTCTGCGCGAGGCGCGCTTTTGGATCGGGAAGATCTTGAGCTCGAAGCGGCCACCGCGCTGCCACTCGAGCAGCGCAGGATCGCGCCAAGGGCCAGGCACCCAGAAGATCTCTTGTACTGGCTTCGGAGCGGTCGGAGTCGCGTTCTGAATGGCGCCGCGCCAGATCGCTTGGCCCTTGGTCCTGTCGACGAACGCGCCCTCCACGAGTTTGTCGTCCACCTCGAGCGCGAGCCGCTCGATCTGCGCACCTGCAGGCAACGGAAAGCGGTAGACGCCTTCCAGGGTGTCGTCCGAGTCGTTGGCGAACGTCTCATCAATCTCCGTGCGAGCCACACTGCCGACCACGCGCACCTTGACCGCGTGACGTGCGAGGCGCAGCGCGTGATCCTTCTCGTCTTGCGAGCCAGGTTTGCGTGCGCGCAGCTCACCCAAGCCGCCGATCGGCGCGTCCGCGTCGTCGTTGTGTGAGGGCTCGATCCCGAACTGTTGGCCGAACGCCACGCGCTGCGCGAGATCGCCTGCGGGCGCGAGATCTATCCCGGCATCCGACGCGACGGCCTCTTGCCCCGCGAGCACGTCGGTCGTCGGAGCGTTGGGAGCCGAGAGACTCACGAGACCTCGCAGCACCTCCACGTGCGTTCGGTCCGGCGCGGAGGTCACCTCGAGCTTCGTGCCGACCACTGTCACGTCACCGTGCGGCGTCATGATGCGCATCGGCGGAGCCGCGTCGATGTGAGCGACGTCGGCGAGGATCACGCCCTTGTCCAAACGCAGCGCGCGCGATCCGGAAAGAACCAAGAGCTCGCTGTCAGTGTCGAGCGCGATCTGCGTGCCGTCGATCCCTTCGAGCTTTACGCGCGTGTGAGCATCGGTCGCGACCGTCGCGTTCGGGGGGATCTCCATGCCATCGCTGAGCTCCACATCAGCCTTGCCTGGCGCCCGAAGGACGAGCCCAGTCGTCGCGTTGGGTGCATGCTGGACCCTGCTGACCCGCACGCGCCAGCCCGTGGCCACGGCCACCGGGTCTCGCCACGCAGCCCGATACCCGACCGCTCCACCCGCTGTGGCAGCGGTCAAAGCGGCCAAAAACAGCCACATCCGGCGTCGACCGGCGGGCAAACCCCAAGGGAGCGTGAGCTTCACCGCGGTAGAGACGCACGACGCGTCGTGAGGATCTACTTCCGACCGGAGAACGGCAGCGCGGTCTGGGTTGCTTCTGGAGGGAGAGTGTCCGTACCCAGCGCCTCACGCTCGCGCTCGAGGTCGGCCGTCACGAGCTCTTGGTTGTCGTAGGCAAACGCAAGTGCGTCGAGGAGGCGCGCCCACCCGAGGTTCGGGTATCGCTTGAGCAACGTCTCGATCGCGGTGCCTCTGCGATGCCATGCCCAGAGGCGCCTCACGGGAACGCGCGTACCCCGCACGATCGGACTTCCATCCGCGGCTAGCTCGATGTGCGGATGCGCCACTTATCTGAAACAACTCTGCGAGATCGCATTCATTCGTTGCAGATTGCTTCTCTTTTTGTTCGCTGAAGACGGTTCGAAAAATATAATGAATCGATTCTTAAAACCGAAGAGTTGCGCGGAAAGGCTTGCAGCGTTGATCCGAAATTGCGAGCTTTCTAATAGAATTACGTATTGCAATTTGCCGCCTCTAGAAATGATTGAATGGAGTCATGTGGAAGAGATGCTGATGAACGCGGACGAGAAAGCGATTCATCCTGACATAAGAAGACGGATTGTAGCGCTCTATGCAAGAGGAAACAACAAAATTCCATTGAGATTGATCGTTG
>JANYHY010000863.1 GCA_025362165.1 Myxococcales bacterium
GGTGATGCAGCTCCGCAACGACTACGACAAGGACGTCTGGAACGGCGACCTCGGCTTCATCGAGCAAGTGGACGTCGAAGCACGCGCGCTGAAGGTTCGCTTCGACGAGCAGCTCGTCTCGTACGAAGAGAGCGAGACAGACGATCTCGCGCTCGCATATGCGTGCACCATACACAAATCACAAGGCAGCGAATATCCGGCTGTGGTCGTGGTCATGCTCGCGAGTCACTACGTGATGCTGTCCAAGAGCCTGCTGTACACGGCCATCACACGAGGCAAGCGCTTGGTCGTGCTGGTGACAGATCGCGCCGCTGTGAAAGTCGCGCTGTCCCGAGATCGAAGAGGTGATCGGCGGACACGATTGGCGGAGAGGCTCGCTGCAACCAATCGCGCAGCAGATGCGTGACCAGAAGAGCAAAGCAAAGTTTAATGTGGGAATATGCCCCTCGCGGTTGACGTCCAGTCCAAGCACCCGCACCCTCAAAGCATCGGATGATCAAGCGTCTCCTCTACGGGCTCGTGTTCGGTCTCTTCGTTGGAGCGATCGTCGCCGCCATCGCGATCAAGGCGCTCGGGCTCTTGTCGTTCGGCATGACGGGTGGCGGGGCTGCGCTCGCGTACGTGTTCGCTTCGGTGACGGGCATCCTGGTCGGGCTCGTGGCGGGCAAGCCGATCTGGGCGAGCGGCGGTCAGATCGAGGCGGGGCTCAAGGCGTTCGTCGGCGCGCTCGTCGCGTCGGGTCTCATGTTCGTGCTCCGCCGCTGGGTGCACCTCGACATGGATCTGTCGAACATCGGCGCAAGCCCGCTCGGTGAAGTGACGGAGATCGGCTCGCTCCCAGCGATCGCACTGCCGATGATCGCGGGCTTGCTCGGCGCGTTCTACGAGGCGGACAACACACCCGAAGACAAAGACCCGAAGAAGGCCGACAAGGACAAGAAGGAAGCGGCCAAAGGTAAAGACAAGGTGCGCGTGGCGACTGACGAAGACGCCGCGGATGACAAAGACAAAGACGCTGAAGAAGAGCCGAAGAAGGCCAAGCGCTGATCCAGGCTGTTTGATGCCGCCCGCGCGTATTGGCTTCTGGGTTCTCACGCTCGCGGCCTTCGCGTTCTGCGCGCGAGCGGCGCTGCGCGGCCCGCCACCGCTGTGGGTCGCGGCGATCGCGATCGGCCTCTACCTCGGCGCGGTCATGGCGGGAGTGCTCTTCCTGAACCTGCGTGTGTTCGTCGACGCCGTGCTCACAGGTCCTGAGGATGCGCGCGGTGTGGCGCTCACGTTCGATGACGGCCCCGATCCCAAGACGACTCCGCGTGTGCTGGACGCGCTCGACAAAGCGAACGTGAAGGCCACGTTCTTCGTCATCGGCCAGAAGGCAGAGAAGCACCCCGAGGTGATCAAGGACATCCTCGCGCGCGGGCACACTCTTGGTCTCCATTCCTATGCACATGATCGACTCTTCGCGATGCGCGGTCCGGGTCGATGGCGCGCTGACTTGACGCGAGGGATCGAGGCCCTCGAGAAGATCACGGGGGAGCGGCCGCGGTGGTTTCGACCGCCGATCGGACACACCAACCCTCACGTGAGTGGAGTGCTCGCGGAGCTCGAGCTCGTGGTCGTCGGCTGGAGCGTGTCGGCGCGCGACGGCACAGCGGGTAAGTCCTCGCAGGTCACGGCGCGTGTGCTCAAAGGCGTGAGAGACGGCGCGAACGTGTTGATGCACGACGCGTCCGAGCGCGAGTCGCACGATCCGCCTGGCGTCGCTGCGCTGCCGAAGATCTTGCGAGGCCTCGAGCGCAAGCGACTCGCGGTCACTCCGTTGAAGGAATGGATCGAAGACGAATCCGAAAACGTGCACCCTGCACGTGATCGGGATCGAGCGAGATCGCGCCGCCGCTCGCCTCGATGATCCCGCGACACACAGCGAGCCCGAGCCCGGTGCCCTTGCCTACGTCTTTGGTGGTGACGAACGGCTCGAAGATGCGCGCGCGGACGTCTGCGTTTACGCCGGGTCCGTCGTCTTCGACCTCGAGCTCGACGTGGTCTGCGGATTGGGTCACGCGGACGGTCACCGCCCCTTGCGCTTGTTGAGAGAGGGCGTCTCCGGCGTTCAAGATCAAGTTGATCAACACCTGTTCGAGGCGGCGAGGAGCGATGCGCGCGCGCGCGGGCTCTTCGCACACGAGCGTGAGCGTCACGTGCTTGAACGCTCTCTGCGGCTTCGCGAGCGCGATCGCATCGAGCGCGACCGTGCCCACGTCAGAGTCGGTGACGACGTCCTCTCCGCCCGAGCCAGCCTCTTCCGGACGCGAGAAATCGAGCAGATCGCGGAGCACGTGGTGAATGCGATCGGTCTCCTTGCGCATGCGCACCAAGAAATCTGCGGCCTCTTCCGCGGGGAGATCGCCCTCCACCATGAGGTCGAGCATCCCCATGATGGCGGTGATGGGGTTGCCGATCTCGTGCGCGAGACCCGCCGAGAGTCGTCCGACGCTGGCGAGGCGCTCGCTCCGCACGACCTGCGCCTGCGCGTCTTGCAGATGTTTCTGCGCGAGCACGAGCTCGTCCACCTTCTTTTTTAGCTTCTCTTCTTCGAGCACCAGTCTCGTCGTCATCGTCTCCACGCTGGACGAGAGCTCGAGCAGCTCGCGCGCCCCGGAGCGCGGGACCTCGATGCGCCGCGCGCCGCTCGCGACTTTGTCTGCTGCGCGCGAGAGCGCCTCCACAGGGCGCACGATCAGCCGCGTGAGCCCGAAGTAGGCCAAAAAGGCCAGCGCGAGCGCGATCACGATCATGTAGCCGCCGACGAGGCGCACGAGCGGCGCGGACCGATCCGCGTTCTCGTCAGTCTTGAGGCGCGCGACGATCGCTCCCAGATCGCTCGGAACGACGACGTCGAGCGCTCGGCCCGTAGCGCCACGCACGGTGGTGACGGACTCTCCCGCAGGCGTTGGTGGCGCGGTCATCAGCGGGATCTCTTGCGCGTCTCCCGCGCACGCCTCGCGACTGCCATCGGGTCGATAGACGCAAATCGCGTCCACGCCTCCGCGGCCCACGTGACTCTCGAGCACGCGCTCGAGCCCCGTCGCGTCACGCGATCGTACGTCCGCGACGTGCGCCGCCACGGCTCGCCCCAACGCGCGCGCGGACTCCTCGCGCGCCGAGAGCAGCGTGAGGTGCGTGACGCTCGCGATCGCGAAGTACAGCGGCACGAACGCGAGCGCCATCAACCCCACGAGCGAGAGGACGATCTGGAGGCGTAGCCCGACGGACCGCAAAGACGCGTCAGCCTGGGTTCGGGGTTGTTGGAGCTGCGAGGTAGTCGATCATCAACGCCCAGTTGTCCTCGCTCATCGGCACGCGCTTGCGGTGCGCCTTGAACGCATCCTCGAGGTGATCGTGCGTGCGGAGGCCCGGCTCGACGCGAGTGTGGCATCGCCCGCACTTCGCTTTGTGGATCGCGGCGACCTCGGCGAATTTGGGATCGACGACCTTCGGCGGTGCTGCTCCGCACGCGACGACAGCGCCCATCAAGCCAGCCATAGCGCCCGCGCGCACAATCCACCAAGCTCTCATCGTCTCATCCCTTCCTCTCACCGAACGCGATCTCGATCGCGCGCGCAATGCCGCCACCGTCGCCCGCAGTCTCCTCGAGCAAATCGGTCGCGGCCTCTCGCACGACGTCAGGTGCTTGCCCCATCGCGAAGCTGCGCCCTGCGGCGCGGAGCATCGGTAGATCGTTGACCCAGTCGCCTATCGCGACGGTCTCCTCCATCTCCACGCCATGATGGTTCGCGATCCACTCGAGCGCAGAGCCCTTATTTCCGCCGGCTGCGCGGACCAACATGCCCCAACCTGCCTCGCGGTATCTCAGCGGTCGCGTGGGGAACGTCGCCACTTGAGCGTTGGATCCGAGGCTCTCCTCGATGTTCTTCGCCGCGCCCATGATCTGCGGCATCGTGCCGACCGCGACCACCGCGGTCACTCCCGCATCGTGTCGCCACAGCGGGTGGTCCGCGACGCTCTTGGCGCGGATGACATCGGTGGACCACGTGCTCACGTAGTCGAGGTACGGGTCGCCGTGCGCGTCGTGCACGATCGTGTCGTTCGCGAACAAGAAGGTCGCCGGACCTGCGCTCTCGAAGCTCGAGCGCACGAGCTCCGCGTGGTCCTTCTCGAAGCCGCGGTGGTAGAGGGTCTTGTGCGTCTCCGTCGACACGACGTGGCTCCCATCCACGCAGCCGACGGGTCCCCTGATCCCGAGCGCCTCGGCGGCGCGACGAGTCCCCGAGTACAGCCTGCCCGTGATGATCGTGACGATCACGCCGAGCGCCGACAGCGCCCGCAGCGCCTTCACGTCTGCCGGGTGTGGGTTGCCGAGCGCGTCGAGCAGCGTCCCGTCCAGGTCTACTGCGACGAGCTTGGGTTTTTCAGAGGACGCGCGCGGGCGCATGAACACGCCACGTTAGCGGGATTCACCCAAGAGCGCTAACGATCGGCTACGGCCCCCCGCACTAGTTCCACTGACGAACAGCCCGCGCGTCGCGAGTGCGGATCAGGCGGGGTAGACGCTGACTTTTTGCTGGTCGCGCGAGCGCCACTCGTATTTGACGACGCCGTCGATCAACGAGAAGAGCGTGTAGTCCTTCGCGAGCTTCACGTTTTTACCCGGGTGAATCGTCGAGCCGACTTGGCGAACGATGACGCTGCCCGCGGTGACGGTCTCGCCGCCATAAACCTTCACGCCACGGCGCTGCGAGTTGGAGTCGCGACCGTTACGAGTAGAACCAGCGCCTTTTTTGTGAGCCATGACGAACTCCTCAGCCCTTGATCTCGGTGATTTCCAGCGCCGTGAAGGGCTGGCGGTGTCCGTTCTTGCGGCGGTAGTTCTTCCGGCGTCGGAACTTGAAGACGATGATCTTCTTGTCGCGATCTTGCGCGGTGATCTTCGCTTCCACCTTCGCGCCTGCGACAGTGGGCTGACCGAGCTTCATGGTCTCGCCGCCGACGAGCAGGACTTGATCGAAGGTGATCACGTCGCCGGGGTTGCCGAGCAGCTTCTCGACGCGGAGCCGATCGCCCTTGGCGACCTTGTATTGCTTTCCGCCCGTTTGAATGACCGCGTACATTGAAATCGTGCTCCCGCTTCTGTTTGCCGCGACCAAGCTGCTTCGCGGCGGGGGTGTTGAAGGACGCGGGAGTATACGGATGGGCGCTCTCCTGTAAAGTGTTTTGGGTTGGATCCGCTTAGGCGCGGACACAAAATCCGAGGCCTGAGCATTGCACTCGAGAGGGACCATGTCGCGAACAGCCGTATTTATCGGGCTTTTAGGCGTGGTCGCATGCAGCGCGGCTGACCCAGGGGTGGACGGTTTAACCAGGGGGAACCTCACCGCTCCGACGAGCACGGCTCCTCTGGGCGATGGCGGCAACCCGCTTGGGGACGGCGGTTCGAATCCGGGCAAGGACTCGGGTCCTGGCAAGGACGCTTCGACGTCCCCAGACTCGAGCACGACCACGGACGGCTTCACGGGCGCGGGCGCTTATGCGAGCTCGCTGCCACCGATGACCGCCGTCAACATTCACAAGAGCAAAGGCGTCAACACCACCCCTGGCAAGAACGTGGCTTGTCTCGGTTGTCACAACGGAAACGCGCTCGACTTCATGTTCGCG
>JANYHY010000703.1 GCA_025362165.1 Myxococcales bacterium
GCTCGCCCTTGCCTTGCTCAGGGGACATGTATTCGGGCGTGCCAACGACGAGGCCCTTGGTGGAGAGCTTCGCGCCTGTGTCCTTGCTCGATCGAGAATCGATCTTCGCGATGCCGAAGTCGCAGACCTTCACGACGTCGCGCGTCGCACCCTCGTCGTCATGGCCAACGAGGAGCATGATGTTCTCGGGCTTCAAGTCGCGGTGGATGACGCCCATGTCGTGAGCGACGGCGAGCGCCGCGAGCGCTTGCATCATGATGTCGACGACGCGCTCGTTGCGCAGCGGCCACCCCGCCTTGATCACGTGGAAGAGATCCTCGCCAGCGACGAACTCCATCGCGATGTACAAGACGCCGTCGTCTTCGCCGAAATCGATCACGCGCATCGAGTTCGGGTGGTCGAGCCGCGACGCAGCCTTCGCCTCGCGCTTGAAGCGCGCCACGAACAACTCGTCCTTGGCCATGTCGCTGTGCATCACCTTGATCGCGACCGCCTTCTCGAGAGCGATCTGCTTGGCCTTGTAGACGACGCCCATCGCGCCCTCGCCGACGATGGACTCTATGAGGAACTTGCCGGCGACCGTGCGGCCGAGCAACGCCTCCTTCGAATCGCGATCGGCGGACATCCAACGTGCAGTCTACAAAACCGTTGCCCGCAAGACCACCTTGCGACCGGCGTTTTTTTGGCTTTTTTTGGGCCATTTCCGCGTGAATGATCAGCGGCTCAGGCGCATCCCAAGATCAACGGACCTCGCCAACAGCTCTTCCTCTCCTCTGCGAAGGCGCGAGGCGGCGGTGGCGATCTCCATCGGATCGTCGCCCGCAATGATGCGCAGTCGCGCCTCGGAGTCACCTGTGAGCAGGTCGAACGCCGGGATGTCGTCCACGAACTCGTATCGCTCCGTACGAAATTGGAAGTCGTTCGGCGACAGGTGATGCGCGAGCGCGATGAGCGCGACGTACGTGAGCACCGGGCGAAACGCGGTTCGATGCGTCACGTGGATCTGCACGCCGCCGCAGAGCGTCTTGCCGTGTTTGTGAAACGTCGGAGAGAACGTCAAAGGGCGCGCGACGCACCCAGGGAGATCGAGAGCCGCGAGCGCGTGCGCGAGGCGAAGACCGTCGACGAACGGCGCGCCGGTGAGCTCGAACGGGCGCGTGGTGCCGCGGCCGTCGCTGAGGTTGGTCCCTTCGAGCAGGCACCCTCCTGGATAGACGAGCGCCGTCGTGGGTGTGGGCATGTTCGGCGAAGGGAGGACCCAGCGATCTTCCCAATCGAACGCGAGCGACCGGCGATCCCACTCGCAGCGGACGATCGCGAGCTCCACGTCGAGGCCCTCCTCTTCGCGCCGCCACGCGCAGATCTCGCCGAGCGTCATCGCGTGACGAATGGGCGCCGGCTCGAGACCGACGAAAGATCGAAACCCAGGTGACAGCACGCGGCCCTCGAGCTCGACCCCACCGAGCGGGTTCGGTCGATCGAGCACCACGACGCGGACCTTGGCCTTGGCGCACGCGCGCATCGCGAGCACGGCGGTCCACACGAACGTGTAGTAGCGCGCGCCGACGTCTTGCAGATCGATCACGAGCACGTCGAGCGACGACAGATCGGCTTGTTTTGGCGACAGATCGTCGAAACGTGCACCATACAAGCTTCTTACGGGAGTGCCGTCCGTGTCGCGCGCGTCGACGACGCCGATCATGTCTTGCGCCTCGCCGCCGTAGCCGTGCTCGGGGCCGAAGATGAGCTGCAAGCGCTCTCCCGCGGCGGCAAGGGCGCGACTCGCGTGACCTAGCTTCGACGCGACGCTCGCAGGATGCGCGAGCAACCCGACGCGACCCGCGAGCAGCTCCGCGCGGAGCGCTGCGTCGTCCAAGATGCGATCCAAGCCTGTGCGCACGCGCGCCAGCATACGACACGCGGCGGTTTGTCCGTCATAAGCCGCCGTCATGCAAGCGTCCGACGCTCCCGCAGCTCCCGTATTCGGAGAGCCCAAGAACAAGGAGAACGCAACGCGGCTCGCGGAGGTGTCGCTCGAGGTGAGAATCAGCCGGGGACCGAGTACTCGACCCAGATATCGCGCGTCTCGTTCGGCGCGAGCGTCATGAGGCGGTCGCCCGTGTTGAGCGCGTCGCCAGGACACGTCCACGGCTCCACGCAGACGAAGTCTTTGTGCTGGATCGTCCAGATCACCCAATGCGACAGCTCGCTCGATCCGCGAACGTGGATCTCTCCAGCGGCCCACTTGAGAACGCACGGCGCGCTCCCGTGATCCAGCAGGTGAAGGTCGACCTCCTTCTGCGAGAGATCGATCGGGCCGTTGAGCTCCACGTCCTTTTTAGTCACGTTGTCGAACGCGCGCTTGGCACCCGTCTCGATGCGCGCGGCTCTCTTGTCCGTCTGCTTGACGTGAAAGTACGGATGAAAGCCCGCGCCGAACGGCATCGGCGATTGGGAGCCGTTCGTGAACCGCTGATCGATCCGCAGCGTGTTTCCCGCTAGTTTATATGTGTACTCTACAATGAACTCCCACGGGTACCGCTTGAGAGTCTCCTCGTTCGACGCCAGTCGAAGCGTCGCGACGGCTGCGCCCTCGGTGCTCGTGCTCACGACCTCCCACGGCAAGTTGCGCGCGAAGCCGTGTTGCTTGAGCGCGCCGCTCTTGCCATCACGAGACCACGCGTCTCCGCTGAGCTTGCCTGGTGAAGGAAACAAAACCGGGTTGCCGCCGCGCACGTTCACCTCCGGGTTGCGCAGTGTCGACTCGTCGAGGAAGAAGCGATGCTTGCCCAGCAGAGACAGCCGCGTCGCAAGTCCGCCCCTCGCCGGCGCAAGCACGAGCAGGCTCTTGGCTTCCGAGTCGCGAAGCTCCAACGTCTCCTGCGCGTCGGGTCGAGGTCCAACCGTGAACATGCGGGCAAGCCTACCCTGCGCTCACGCCCAGCTACGCGTGTAAATGATTGCGGAGTCAGCTGGGCTAGTTTTCGCCGTATCGGTGACATCGCTGGTGCGCTACGCAATCGTTTTCGGTAGGCTGCAAGGCATGCGACGCGTGCTCGTGGTGGATGACGAAGAGAACATCCGCCTCGTCGTGAAGAGCCTGCTGCGCAAGAACGGTTACGAGGTCGCGGTCGCCGACAGCGGTGAGGCCGCGCTCGGGATGGTCGAGTCATTCGGGCCAGACGTCATCCTCACGGACGTGCGCATGCCGAAGATGGGCGGCCTCGATCTGCTCGCGACGCTCCGCGCCAAGCAGCACCCCGCGACAGTGATCGTGATGAGCGCTTACGGCAACATCGACATGGCGCTCGAGGCGATGAAGGCGGGCGCGTACGACTACATCTCCAAACCGTTCAAGCCCGAAGAGGTCATCCTCGTCCTGCGCAAAGCCGAGGAGCGCGAGACGCTCCGGCGAGAGAACCGCGCACTCAAGGAGCAGATCAAAGGCAAGGAGCAGTTTCAGTCGATCCTCGCGAAGAGCCCGAGCATGGTGGCGATCTTCAAGACGATCACCAAGATCACCGAGTTCAAGACGACCGTGCTCGTCTCGGGAGAGAGCGGCGTCGGCAAGGAGCTCGTCGCCAAGGCCATCCACAACAGCAGCAACCGCAAGACGCGGCCGTTCGTCGCGATCAACTGCGGCGCGATCCCTGAGAACCTCCTCGAGAGTGAGCTCTTCGGCCACAAAAAAGGTGCTTTCACGGACGCTTCGTCCGATCGACACGGCCTCTTCGAGGAAGCCAACGGCGGCACGCTCTTCTTGGACGAGATCGGCGAGCTGCCGTTGAACTTGCAAGTGAAGCTGCTGCGCGTGTTGCAAGAGGAGAGCATTCGCAAGCTCGGCGACGCCAAGGACATCAAGGTGGACGTGCGCATCATCGCCGCCACTCACCGCGATCTCACCGCGGAGGTGGCGGCGGGTCGCTTCCGTGAGGACCTCTTCTATCGAATCAACGTTTTGCCCATCGCGGTGCCTCCGTTGCGCGAGCGACGCGAGGACATCGCGATCCTGCTCGACCACTTTTTGGATCGGAACAACGCGCGGCTCGGGACGCAGATCCGCGGAGTCTCCGCAGAGGCGCGCAAGGTGCTCATGGATTATTCGTGGCCTGGCAACGTGCGAGAGCTGGAGAACACGATCGAGCGCGCGATGGTGCTCTGCGACACGGACGTCGTGCAAGCGAGCGATCTCCCGGACCGCATCCGCGACGCGCTCGACCCGGTGCAAGTGCAGCTCGCGAGCGGCGAGCTCTCCGTCAAGAAGACGAGCGCGGCGATCGAACAAATCCTGATTCGACGCGCGCTAGTGAAGACGAAGGGCAACCGCACGAGAGCCGCGGAGCTGCTTGAAATCAGCCACCGCGCGCTGCTCTACAAGATCAAAGACTACAAGATCGACGACCTCTAGTGTCCCGAGTCAGAGTAGGGTCGCGGCATGGCGTACGACTACGATTTGATCGTCATCGGCGCGGGCCCTGCCGGTGAGAAGGGTGCCGTTCAGGCGGCGTACTTCGGCAAGCGAGTCGCGATCGTAGAGCGTGAGAACGAGCCTGGCGGCGCGGCCGTGCACACGGGGACGTTGCCGAGCAAGACGTTGCGCGAGACCGCGCTGTTCTTGTCGGGCTATCGACAGATGGAGCTGTATGGCTTCTCGGTCGACATGCACCGAGAGATGGCGATCCCTCGCCTGCTCGCGCGAAAGAACCAAGTGCGCGAGCTCGAGGCGAACCGCTTCAAGTGGAACTTCGATCGCCACAACGTGAAACAGCTGAAGGGGGTCGCGACGATGGTCGACCCACACACCGTCGAGATCAGCACGCTCGGCGGGGGCACGCAGCGACTCACCACCGAGTTCGTGCTCGTCACCACCGGTTCGATCCCATTCCAACCACCGAACATCCCGTTCGACGACGCGGACGTCGACGACTCCGACACCATCCTTCAGATCGACCGATTGCCCGAGAAAATGATCGTGATCGGCGGCGGTGTGATCGGCTGTGAGTACGCCACCATGTTCGCGGCGATGCGCGTGAATGTCGTACTGCTCGAGGGCCGCGCTCGCCTCTTGCCGTTCTTGGATTTCGAAATGGGCGATCGCTTGCGCACTGCCATGATGGGTCTGGGCGTCGACATCAGGCTCGAGACGACGACCAAGATGGTCAAGCGCGAGGGCGACAAGATCGTCTGCGAGCTCTCCGCCCCAGGTGGTTCGGGCGAGACTATCTCGTGCGGCAAGCTGCTCGCGGCGTCCGGTCGATCGGGACGCACCGCAGAGCTCAACTTGCCCGCGATCGGCGTTGTCGTGGACAAGCGCGGCTATGTCCAAGTCGACGAGGGTTACCGCACTGCGACGCCTAGCGTCTTCGCCGCGGGCGACGTCATCGGCTTCCCCGCGCTCGCGTCCACCTCGATGGAGCAAGCGCGCGTCGCCGTTTGTCACGCGTTCGGATTCGCCTACAAAAAGCAGGTCTCGCACCTGTTGCCTTATGGCGTGTACACGATCCCCGAGGTGAGCTGCGTCGGCTTCTCCGAAGAGCAGGCCAAGGAGAAGAAGATCGACTACGTCGTCGGCCGCGCGTTCTACCGCGACAACCAACGCGGCAAGATCGTCGGCGACAAAGACGGCGTCGTCAAACTCGTGTTCGACAAAGCCACACGCAAGCTCATCGGCTGTCACTGCATCGGAGACCGCGCGAGCGAGCTCGTGCACATCGGTCAGGTCACGATCACCATGGGCGGCACCATCGACGTCTTCATCGAGATGGTCTTCAACTACCCGACCCTCTCGGAGATGTTCAAGTACGCCGCATACGACGCACTGAAAGGCTTCGCTTAGTGCCGCGATTCCGTCGAAACGACGGGTGCTGCGCACGAGCAGCTTCGCTGCAAATCGCGGCACTAAACGGTCTACTTGGGCTTCGCCCAAACCCGGGCATTCGCTCCCGCGAATTTCCTAGTGCCGTCGATTCAATAGAATCGAGGCACTAGACGCCTTCGTCGAGCCGCCTCATGCCTTCGAGGAGCAACGCCTCTGGCGACTCCTGGATGACGCGGGGTCCTGGTTTGAACGAAGGGTCGACGCCGAACTCGCCGTCTTGCAGCTTGATCATGGCGTACACGGCGTCTGCGCCGCGCGCGTTGCCGAACAGCGCGTTGACGATGTTGCCGTCCGTGAAGTGGATTTCTCCCGCGCCGCCCGCCGCACGAATGCGCAACGCTCCAGTCTTTCGACCGTGGAAGAGCACCTGCACGAGCTCTGGCAGTCCCATCTCGCGCAGCGAGCCTTGAACGCCGCGGGCGTTGCCTCGCGCGGATCGTTGATCGAGCATTGATTTGAGCTTCGCGACGAACACGTCCGTGGGCGCGGGCTTGGCGACGTAGTCGACGACGCCGAGCTCGAAAGCGCGCGACGCCTCTTGGCGGCCTTGTTTGCGCGTGTGGATGACCCACGGGAGATCCTTGCCCCACGGCTCCTTGCGCGCCTGTTCGAGCAGCGCGAGGCCGTCCCCTTGCGGCAGATCCACCTCGCCGATGACGATGTCGAAGTTGCCGTCGGTCAGCAGCTTCAACGCTTGCTCGATCGAGCGCGCGGTCTTCACCTCGAAGCCGGCCTCGATCATGCGTAGCTCGAGCACTGTGGTCTCTTCGGGATCTGCGTCCACGAGCAACGCGAAGTAACGGTTCGCCA
The DNA here is from genome assembly GCA_025362165.1 of Myxococcales bacterium. GTDB lineage: Bacteria > Myxococcota_A > Polyangia > Polyangiales > Polyangiaceae > JANYHY01. The sequence goes on from JANYHY010000703.1 coordinate 6,689, forward strand.
GCAGGCGCGCGCGCAGGTCCTCTCCCATGACGGTGTTCTTGAAGAGGTCCACTAAGTGTGGATCAAACACTTTCTCTTTGAACTTCGCGAGCACGCCGCACGCCTCCGCGGGCATGAGCGTCTTGCGGTACGGATTGCGCGGGTTTTGGGTGAGATCCGCGTACGTGTCGGTGATCGCGAGGACACGCGCGCCGAGAGGGATTTCCTTCTCTTTGGTGCCGTTTGGGAAGCCTTTGCCGTCATAGCGCTCGTACATGTGCTCGAGTGTCTCGATGGTCTCGGGCGCGAAGCGAACGGACTCCAGCAAGCGGCGCGGCGTGGAGAACGCCTTCTGCGCGCCGAGCTTGTGACCGTCGTACTCGGCGACGTTGAGGGCGGTCAGGTGGTACTGGCCCATCTTGCCGATGTCGTGCAGGTACGAGGCGGCGACGATCGCGTCCACGGTGACGGGCTCCACGTTCATGCGCTCGAGGATGCGACGCGTGAGGCGCGCGACCTGCGCCGAGTGGCCGCGCAGATCTTGTCGCGACGCTTCCAACAGCGAGAGCATGACGTTCAAGAGCTCGAGCAGCTCGTCACCACCGAAGCCCGCCTTCGTCGTCGCGCTGGTCTTGCCCGCGTTGACGAGATCCTTCTCGGACACGACGCGACCACGCGTGCTCGTCCCGACGCCTTCGCGCGCGAGCGCAGTCGCCATCGACGACTCGCTCATCAAGTTGCGCTCGTACACGTCGAGCATCGCGGAGAACTGCGCGTGCGCTTGTCGATCGAGGATCGCGAACGCGTGAATGTCGCCGCCGTACGCCTTCGCGATCGCGGCGCGCACTCCGGCCGGGCGACCCACGAACGCCTTGACCTCTTTCGCCCCTGAAACATGCTGGATTTCACGCAGCAGATCTTTGTCATCAGGATCCGCCGCGACGACAGACAGCGCGTGCGTCGCCGGGTCGAACAGCACTGGAAACACGGCGAACGTCTCGGCGACCTTTCGCGGGACGAGCTCCAGCGTCGCTCGAACGATGTCAGCCTTGCTCAGCTTCTCGGTGGAGACGAAGCGCGTCTGGTAGTGGCTCGCGAGACACTTCAGCAGCTCCGGCTCTGCGATGAGTCCGAGTTCGAGGGCGGCGTCTTCTACGCGCTGGCTCGTGCCGCTCACGTGCCCAAGCAACATCTCGTATTGCTCGGGCTTGAGCAGCCCATCTTTGAGCAGCAGGTCCGCGACCTTCTTGTTCACGACCTGAACGTTCAACCGCGCCTCATTTTTCTCGCTCGCACCAACTAATCCTACCGCGCTTTTTCGATCTTCGCGCGAACGAGCGAGAGCAACATCTCAACCGCCACTTTGTTCTCGCCACCTTCGGGGATGATCACGTCCGCGAAGCGCTTGCTCGGCTCCACGAACGCGAGGTGCATCGGCCGAACGGTCTCGTAATACTGCTGTCGGATCTGCGCGAAGGACCGGCCGCGATGCTCGAGGTCTCTGCGGATGCGTCGCATGAGCCGGATGTCCGCGTCTGTGTCCACGAAGATCTTCACGTCGAAGCGACGGCGAAGCTGCGCCTCGGCCAACACGAGGATCCCTTCCACCACGATGATCGGCGCCGGCTCGACGCGGAGCGGTGTCGGCGAGCGGTCGTGCGTGGTGAAATCATACGTGGGGCGATCGATCGGTTCGCCGCTCTTGAGCGCGTCGAGGTGGAGCCCGAGCAGATCGAACTCGAGCGCGTCTGGGTGATCGTAGTTGATGCGCTCACGCTCGGCGTACGACAGGTGAGAGAGCTTCTTGTAATAGTGATCCTGCTCGAGCAGCACGCCGTCCGCGTCCGCGAGAGCGCTCACGAGCGCGCGAGAGATCGTGCTCTTGCCTGAGCCAGACCCGCCCGCGATGCCGAGAATCAAGGGCGATTGCGACATGCGGCCATCACTATCACAAGGACGCGACGGCGCGCGCCTCGGCGAAGCGCGCGTCGTCCACGTTTCTCCCGGTGAGCACGATGACTACCGCGTCGTCGGTTCGCGAGGGGGCGAACGATGGTGGTGCTCCGTCCAGGACTGCGGCGAGACCGACGGCTGCGCTACCTTCGAGCCTCAGTCCGAGCGTGTCTTCGGCCCAGATCATCGCGCGCGCGATCGAGCGCTCGTCCACGATCACCATGGCGTCGATCACGCCGCCTGCGCGTTGGTACGCGGCCTCGCTGATGCCGCCCTCTAGACCCTCGGCGAACGTGGGACCGTCGCACGCGAGCGCCTCGACCGCGCAGCCTCGCTCGAGCCCAAGCGCCATCGCACAAGAGGCCTCGCTCTGCGCGCCCCACACGCGACGCACAAGGCCGAGCTTGTCTCCGTATGCGTGCGCGAACCCGCACGCGAGACCCGTCGCGAGACCTCCGCCGCCGAAAGGCGCGATCACGCGCGCGGGGGCGATCGGGAGCTGCTTGACGATGTCGAACGCGATCGACGCGCCATTCCCAGCGAGCACGGCGAGATCGTCATACGGCGACAAGAACATCGCGCCGAGCCGAACCGCGAGCAACTTCGCCTCCATCTCGGCGTCGTCGTAGCTGTCGGTCGAGACGGTGACGACGGTCGCTCCCGCGTCGTGCATCTTGTCGGTCTTGCTGCGCGGCGCGTTCCTCGGCACCACGATCGTCGCCGTGACCCCAAGCGTCGCCGCCGCGAACGCCACTCCCGCGCCATGATTGCCTGCGCTCGCCGCGACGACGTGCTTGTGGCGGCCTTGAGAATTCCAAGCGAGCGACTCGATCGCCAAGAGCGCGCCGCGAACCTTGAAGCTGCCCGTGTGCTGCAGCGACTCGACGGCCAACGACGTCTGCGCGCCGACGCGCTCGTCGAGCTCCTTCGCGCGTACGATCGATGTCGGGATCAACATCGGGTACCGATCGGCAAGCGTGCGTGCCCTCTCGAGCAACGCCGTGTCGGGCAGGCTCTCGGAGAGCGGCAACCTGGCCTGCACGACGCGCATTCGACTGACCGAAGAAGAGCGCCGCTACTTGGTCGCCAGCAACCAGGAGAGCGGTCTGCGGTAGTTCGTCACCATGCGATCGGTGGGCACCTCATGCCCCATGCCCGTCGCGATCTTCATTTTGTACCGCATTTTATGGGCTTTGAGCATGTCGCCCACACGCTTGGTGTTCTCGACGACCGCGTCAGTCTCGCCGGTGAACAAGTAAATGCGTACCTTCTTGCGGTTGTCGTCCAGCAGCTGCGGAGCGTCTCCCCACCAGTATTGATCGTTGGCTGCCAGGATCAACCAGCGGCTCCATGTGCTCGTGTCGTGGATGGCGACCTGCATCGCCACGAACGCTCCCTCGCTAAAGCCGATGAGCACGTTGCCGTGGAGCTGCACGCGACGCTTGTATTTTGCACGCAACGCCTTGACGGTCGCGTCCGCGATCTGTCCGCCGAGGATCGCGTTGTTGTCCCACGCGCGCGCGCCTCCGCCTTTGTCCACCGGACCCTGCGGGCACACGACCCAACCGAACTGAGTCGCGACCTTCGCCCACTTGCGGCACTCCTCCATCGGGTTGCCGCCGCGACCATGGAGATACATGATCACGGGGCGCATCCCTCTCACGCGCGGTCGGTAGTAGAACGCGTCGGGATATCCTGGCACTTCGATCCGCTGCGGATCTGGGATCGGCGTCGCGGCCTTCGCCCACGCCTGGCGCATCGGCGCGAGCATGAGGACGAGAACCGCCACGAGCGACACAGCGAACCGCTGCCCCCAACGCCGGAGAAGCCAGGCGCGGAGCGGGAGTGCGGAGCGAAGCGAAAACAGCGGCAAAGCGTGCCCAACATACCTGATGATTGCGCGAGCGCAAGAAAGGCGGTGTGGGCTAGGCCCTCGGCAAAATGAATTCGACTTTGTCGAATTTATGCAGCTTCGCTGCGGCCGAGGACCTAGAGACGGTCCCGGGGGCTTCGCCCCCTTCGCCCAAAATCGGCTCCCGCCGATTTTCTCGTACCTCGACAACGCGTTCCATTCTTCGGTGTCGAGGTACTAATCTGCGCGGGTGCTCGTCACCTACGCCACCCGCCGTTCTGCCCTCGCGCTCGCCCAGTGTCGCGCGTTCGTGGAGCGGTTGAAGTCTGCGCATCCGGACCTCCAGACGAACGAGAAGCAAGTCGTCACGACGGGCGATGTCGTGCAGGACAGACCGCTCTCCGAGATCGGTGGCAAGGGGCTCTTCGTCAAAGAGATCGAAGAGGCGCTGCTGGATGGCTCTGCGCATTTCGCGGTGCACTCGATCAAGGACGTTCCCGCGGAGCTGCCTCAAGGTCTCGGCATCGTCTGCATCCCGACTCGCGAGGATCCTCGCGACGTGCTCGTCTCCCCAAAATTTGGCTCGATCGCGAGTCTGCCAAGGGGCGCGAAAGTAGGCACCGGAAGCTTGCGACGACAGTTGATGCTGCGCGCGACGCGACCGGATCTCACGTTCGTCGCGGTGCGTGGGAACGTGGACACGCGCATGCGAAAGGTCGAAGAGGGTGAGGTCGACGCGATCGTGTTGGCGCGCGCCGGCCTTGTCCGACCGCCGGGAGACACACTTCGGGCGAGAGCACCTCGGTCGCGCGATCCTCCAACCCAAGTCGG
>JANYHY010000870.1 GCA_025362165.1 Myxococcales bacterium
CGGCCTTGTCCGCCGGGACCGTTTGAACGGGCGGCAGCGGGAGCGCGAGCTTCAGTGCGGGGTCGTTCGGCTTGATGTTGGACGCGAACACGAACGCCGCGTTCGAGGTCCCTGGCACGCCGGTCAAGCGCGCATTGACTCCGAACTTCGCGCCGTTGATCGCAGGGAACTTCGTGTTGAAGCTCATGGCGGCTGGGTCGTACGCGAACTCCCATCCGACACCTGGTGAGACCGTGATCTGCTTGCGGAGGCCAGAGAGCGCGCCGCCGCCAGCGGTCGTGATCGTCCCGAGCACTGCGGCCTCTGTGGGAGTGCTCGACATGAGGTTGATGTTCGTGAACGAGCCGGTGTTGGTCAGTCCCGCAGAGTTGGAGACACCAAAGTGATAGGGACCTTCACCCAGCGTGCTATTGGCTTCGAGCACGTAGACGATGCCCGTTGTGTTTCCTGGACCGAAGTACGCAGCCATGTTCGCGGAGTACGTCCCGACGCCGACGGTCGCATAACCCCACGAGACCGCGCCGTTCGCGGAGAGCGCATAGGTTGGCCTTGATTGACCTTGCGCGACCGCGCCCGAAAAACTCCCCGAGAGACTCACAGTGGAGCTCGTCGGACTCACGTTGACGATCACGATGCGCGGATCGCGACGCGTGAGCCCAACGTAGGTCGTCACATTGTGTTGGGCACCAGGTGCAGCGACGCTGAGGTCATACGTGGGCGGCGCGACGACCGTGAAGTTGCCGTTCGCGTCGGTCGTCTGCGTTGGACCATTGACGCTTCCGACGCGAACCGACGCGCTCGCGATCGGCTGACCGCTGCGGTCGAGCACCTTGCCAGTGACCGGCGCGGATGCATCGAGAGCGTCGACACTCGTGTCGCTGCCGGCCTCGGGCGAGCCCGCCTCGGGCTGGGCTGCGTCGTTGATGAGCGGCTGTTGCGGCGTGTCTCCGACGCACGCGACACCGACGATCGTCAGAGAACACAACACGTACGCACGCGCGACTTGCATCCCTCGAGCTTATCTGGTCGAGAGACCGCATCCAACCCGACAGTTGGCGCGTAGACTCGTCGAATGCGCTTGGTGTTCGCCTTCGCTTGCGCAGCGGTCATCGCGAGTGCCGAGCATGACGCGCGCGCGTGCGGAGTCTCTTCGCCTGGCGCTCCCGCAGGGGTCTGCGATGCGTCGGACGTCCTCGACGCGAAGACCGCATCGGCCCGCACGCGTCGCGTGGGCGCGAGCGCTTCGTACGCGACGACGGCGATGTTGCTATCGGACGGCACGCGCGTGGACATGCAGCGCGAGGCAGCGGTCGCTACAGTGTCGTTCCGTGCGGATCGAAAGACCAACTTGGAGATCGGCGCCGGCGCGCTGATCGGCGGGACGCTCGGCAACGTCTCGCTCCGACCTGGTGGCCTCGCCTCGCTCTCGGCGTCTTGGCATATCGTCGATCAACGTGGCTACGCGGTGCCATTCTTCATGCTCACCGGCGGCGTCGCTGCGATGCTCGCGAGCACGAGCGATGGCAAGCCCGTCGGAGCGATCGACTTTCGCGTCGGAGCCATCGTCGGCACGACGGTCGGCAAACCTCAGACCGCCACGCTCACGCCCTACCTTGCTGTGAACTTCTTCGGCGGGCCGATGTTTTGGGCTCACACGATCGACGCGAGCCACTACGGCCCAGTGCTCGGAGGCGACGCCTATCACTACGCGGTCGGCGGCGGCCTCGCGGCGTCGATCTCGCGAATTGGCCTATTCGCAGGGGGATCCGCGATCGGCGAGCGCAGCCTCACGTTCGGCGCGTCGGTCTCGTTCTGACGTGATACATTGTGCATCGTGCGCCTCTCTCGATCATTGACGGCGATCTTCGCCGCCGCGCTCTGCGGAAGTGCTGCCGCCCTCGTCGCGTGCAGCGCAGTCAACGGGGACAGGCCGCCTCCGGCGCTCGATGACAACACGGACGCCGCGAACCAACCCGATCGCAGCGTCATCTCCGTTCCAGTAGACCCATGCGACCCGCCCGCAGAGAACTGTCCGTGCGCGGACGCAGGCGCAGGCACTCAGCTCTACTGCGGCACCGTCTATCGAACGACCGGCACCCACGTGGACTGCGCGAAGGGCTATCGCACGTGCATCGATCCCACAGACGGCGGCGCCTTGCTCTGGGGCAAGTGCGAGGGTCCGCGTATCTTCAACACGGACTGACGATGTCCCCGCAAGTGCTAGTAGCGCGGAACGGTCGGGTCCACGGCGCTATAGGCTTCGATGCCGCCCTCGAGGTTGAAGACGTTCTTGAAGCCGAGTGCGAGTAGCTGCTCGGCCGCAGTTCTGCTGCGCATGCCGTGATGGCAGTGCAAGACGAGCTTGGTTTCCTTCGCCAGCGACTCGACGTCACGGTCGAGCGGGCGAGAGCCCTTGATCTTCGCGGTCTTGATCTCCGCGTCCGTGCGTACGTCCAGCAGCAAGAACTTCTCGCCAGCGTCGAGCGCGCGCTTGAGCTCGACAGCCGTCATGGACTTCACCTTCGGCGGGGCGTTCGGGTTGTCCACGCGGAAACCTGCATCTTGCACGTAATCGATCGACACGCCGTTTGCGCGCGCTGCGCCTGACTTCGCCACCAACACCGTGACCCCGCTCGTCTCGACGACGAAGTCCGCGTCCGTCTTGCTGTCGAAGTAGAGATCCACCTCGAAGCGAGGTCCGATCTCGATGCGCAACGGATCTCCGCCTGCCTCCTTCGAGGCCTCTTTGATGGCCGCCACCGCGCCCGGCGTGATCGTGAGCGTTGGTGCCTTGGCGTCCTCTGTGACTTGTGTGGGGTCCTTCTTCGACACGCCGAGCAGAGCGGCCAGCTCGCCAGACTCGTGCATCTCCTTGACGATGTCCGAGCCGCCGACGAATTTCCCGCCGACGTACAGCTGCGGGATCGTCGGCCACTTGCTGTACTCCTTGATGCCTTCGCGCAGCTCAGGCGCAGCCAACACGTTCACGGTCTCGAACTTCGGCACGTACTGAGCGACGACGCCCACGACCGATGCCGAGAAGCCGCACTGCGGGAAATGCCGTGTGCCCTTCATGAAGAGCACCACGTGGTTCTTGTTCAACAGCTCGTCGATTTGCGCGCGGGTGGTTTCGTTGAGGGCCATGGAGGCTTGGATGTAGCACTGATAGAGTGCGTCGCTATGTTGACCTTCAGCGACGATCCGAACCTGGCCGAACAGCAGATGCACGCCATCATCTTTTACCTGGTTACGTTCGGCTACATCGACGGCGACTTCGACCGGAAGGAGAAGGCGTTCGTCCGCGACTACATCGCCAAGCTCGTGCAGACCCGGGCGGACGGCGCGATGCAAGGCGCCGAGGCGAACATGAAGGCCGAGGTCATCGGCAAATTCACCGCGCACTTCCACGAGGTGTTCGAGGGCATCGATCAGTCCGTCAAGGATCTCTTCACGGAGTCAGTCGCCGACAAAGAGGACCAGACCGCGTTCGTGCACAGCAAGCTCAAGGTGCGCTGCTTCGAGATCTTCCAGAGCTTCGATCGCGGCGGCCAAGACCAGCTGATGGAGACCATCGACGATCTCATCATGGCCGATGGCGAGGTCCACCCCGCCGAAGCGCAGTTCCGCGCGGAGATCGGCAACCTGCTCAACAACGAAGAGGGCGTTGATCTCGAGGAAGATGCGGACGACGACGCCGCGGGCGTGCAGTTGGGGGCGACCGTAGAGCTGCCCACGAGCGGGCAGGATCACCCGTTCTTCGCGCCCACGGAGTTCCACTACTCCGCAGACCCCGGGCGCATCTCCAAGCAGATCCAGGGCGACCGCCAGCTCCTCGATCGCGTCGTCGAGCTGTGGAACGAGCAGCGCAAGATCGGCAACGGCAAGCTCAACGGACACAAGAGCGTGACCGACTTCGCCGCCCAAGCGCCGTTCTTGGACGGCCACGTCTATGTCGTGCCGACTGTGCCCGGTCACAAGTACGAGCTCACCGTGCTCGGTGATTTGCACGGCTGCTACAGCATCTTGAAGTCGACGCTCATGCAGTCGAAGTTCTTCGATCGCGTGGACGCGTTCCGGCGGGACCCGAAGAACAACCCCGAGCCGAAGCTCATCTTGCTAGGCGACTACATCGATCGCGGCATGTTCTCTTTGAACGGCGTGCTCCGCACAGTGTTGCAGCTGTTCGCCACCGCACCCGAGTTCGTCTACGTGCTGCGCGGCAACCACGAGTATTACGTCGAGTACAAAGGCACAATGTACGGCGGCGTAAAGCCGGCGGAGGCGATCAACACGCTCAAGCCTCACCTCCCGATCGACGTGTTCCGACACTACCAGTCCGTGTTCGAGGAGATGCCCAACGTGCTCTTCTTCAATCGCACGATGTTCGTGCACGGAGGCATCCCGCGCGACCGGCTCCTCAAGGAGCGCTACGTCGATCTCTCGTCGTTGAACGACACGGACATGCGCTTTCAGATGATGTGGAGCGACCCCTCCACTGCAGACGTGATCCCGGCTGATTTGCAGGACAAGAGCGCGCGCTTCGCGTTCGGCAAGATGCAGTTCAAAGCGTTCATGCAGCGCGTGGGATGCAACGCGCTCGTGCGCGGGCACGAGAAGACCAACGACGGCTTCGCGCGTGTCTATGATGATCCGCAAGCGCAGCTCTTCACGCTCTTCTCCTCGGGCGGCAACGACAACGAAGATCTGCCGAGCGGATCGAGCTACCGCACCGTCGCGCCCAAGGCGTTGACCATCAACGTTGACGAGAATGGTGTGATGACCTTCGCCCCGTGGACTCCCGATTACAAAACCTACAATGACCCCGAGCGAAACGCCTTCTTCAAGGCGCCGCCGGAGATTGCCTACCGCGCCGACTGATTGTTCGTGATTGCGTTCGCCCTGCGGGCTCGCTTCTCACGTCAAGCGGCTCAAGTCGGCCGCCCTAACGGGCTGTCGACTTGGCACGGCATGTTCGTGTAGGGTGGCGTCATGCGATCTTCCATCCTTTCCTTGGTTCTCGTGGGCTGCGTCTCTTCGCTCATCGCGTGTGGCGGTGATGACTCGACGACGGCCGTGCCGGATTCGAGCGCCAATGACACGAGCTCGAGCTCGGACACTGGCAGCAAACCGGACACGAGCACCACCAAGGATAGCAGCGTCGCTGACTCATCTGGCGGCCAAGACTCCAGCACCACCGACGCGAGTGATGCATCGAGCGTCGTGGACGCCGCAGACGCGGGTTGCAAAGTGCCGACGGACTGCCCACTCAACATGGCGTGCGACACGATGACGGGCGGGTGCGTGACCGCTTGCTCGCAACAGCAGCTGTGCAACGGTGGTTGCTGCGACACGAACGGCAACAAGTGCGTGACCGGCACGATCCCGCAAGCGTGTGGTGGCAAGGGCACGGCCTGCACTCAGTGCAACAAGCAACAGAAGTGCAACAACGGCGCGTGCATGTGAGTCAGCTCCGTCGTACGGAGATGACGACGATCCTTCCTTCCCGGCGGAGCTCCACCACGTGGCGCGTGTAGTCGTAGTCGTCACGGCCTAGCGTGAGCTGATTCGTCGGGAAGCCGTCCACGCTCAGCAAGACATCGTGCGAAGAGACGCCGAGCGCGTCTTCGAAGGCCATTTCGCGCCGTGGAATCGATCCGACGGACACCCACGCATCCACGAGCGTCACGTCATTTCCTTCACGCTTGGCTTCCTCGGCATATCGAAAGAGCGTATCCGGATCATGGACCGCACCGACCAGAAGCGACGCTGGCGACGTGGGCGACGTGGGGCGTCTGAGCTGCGCGACGACCGGTCGCCTTCGATGTGCGCGCTCACCGAGATCGATGTTGCCGGTCGGCATGAGCGTCGAGAGCGTGACCGCCGTGATCGCCGACCCCGCGAACGCGCTGAGTCCGAGCCACACCCAACGCCATCGTGGGTGCGCGAAGAGCGCTCGCGGTTCGGCGAGATCGCAGGGATGCGGAGCGGAGTCGTCCGCGCAAGACGCATGTTGTCGGGGCAAATCCACGCGAGGCGCTGAGCGCCGATACGGAGTGAGCTGCATGCATCGTCGCATCGCAAGCGCGGTGCCAGGTGCGATCCGGCTGTCATCACGGGGAGGCACGCGCCTCTCCGCCCCAAAACAACGTCGTTTTTTGGGGTCCCACCCTACGCGGCTCGCTCCGCTCGATTTGGATTGAGAGGCAAGTTGGCAGCAGCAGACCGGCTCGCGACAGGGTGACAAGTCGATCCGCGCAGAGTAACTCCAACAGTCGATGTCGCAGCACCGTGCGTCTCCGTGGGCCGCCTTCACGCACCGCGACTACCGGCTCCTTCAGTCGGCGCGCATCGCCTCGATCCTCGGCATCCAGATGCAGAGCGTCGCGGTGGGCCTGCAGGTCAACGCGCTCACGCACAACGCGTTCGATCTCGGGATAGTCGGGTTGATGCAGTTCCTGCCGTTCGTCGCGCTCTCGCTCGTCGCGGGTCATGTCGCGGATCGCTTCGACCGCCGGCTCGTTTTGGCCCTTTGCCACGGGTCGATCGCGCTCATCGCGGGCGCGCTCGCGGTCAACGCGCGTTGGGGTGGCACGAGCGTCGCGCCGATCTACGTGATGCTCCTGTGCTTCGGAGTCGCGCGGGTCTTCGCGGGTCCGGCTGGGCAATCGCTCTTGCCGAGCATCGTAGGCAAAGAAGACTTCGGCAACGCGGTCGCGTGGAGCTCGACGTTTTGGCAAGGCTGCACGATCCTCGGTCCAGCGATCGGCGGAGTGCTCTATGTGCTCGGCCCGTCTCGCGTGTACGGCACGACCGCCGCGCTCTCCACGCTCGCGATGGTGCTCGTCCTCGCGATGGACAAGCCCACGGTCAAGCGTGACGTGGAGGCCGCGTCGTGGAGGACGCTGCTCGCGGGCGTGCGCTATGTCTGGCAAAAGAAGCTGATTTTAGGCTCAATATCGCTCGATTTGTTCGCGGTGCTCTTGGGCGGCGCAGTCGCGCTCTTGCCGTTGTTCGCTGAGTCGCTTCATGTCGCGTCGTTCGGCTTCGGTCTCTTGCGCAGCGCTCCGGCGATGGGCGCCGCGTTCACCGCCATCGTGCTCGCGTTCCGTCCGCTCCGTCGCAACACGGGAAGATGGATGTTCGTGTGCGTGTTCCTCTTCGGGCTGGCGACGATCGGCTTCGGGCTCTCCAAGAGCTTCGCGCTCTCCATGGTCATGCTCATGATCGTCGGCGCCACGGACATGGTGTCGGTCGCCGTCCGCCAAACTCTCGTGCAAGTCGAGACACCCGAAGCGATGCGCGGGCGCGTCTCCGCGGTCAACCTCGTCTTCGTGGGAGCGTCGAACGAGCTCGGCGAGTTCGAGTCCGGAGTCACCGCGGCCTGGTTGAACCCCGTGCGCGCCGTCGTCGTCGGCGGGGTGGGCACGCTTTTGGTTGTCTTGGTCTGGGCCGGCCTGTTCCCGGAGCTGCGCAAGGTCGATCGATTGACATGAGGTATGCTTGAAGACAATGCGTACGTGGTCGCCTGCAGCCATCGCTCTCATCGCGGCATGCTCGGGCGCCAACACGGCAAACACGCCCGATTTCACGTTAGATGACTCGTCAATCACGCGACCGCAGCCGACTCCGCTCTCTCCGCTGTTCATCGGCTCGGGTGGCTTCGGCTACGGCTACGGCAGCGCGTTCGTCGGGGCCGCTGCTCCACAAGGGATGATCAAGGCCGGCCCGGACACGAGCGGCGCTTGGGGCACGATCAACTTTCTCCACTTCTCCGGCTACTGGTACGAGGACGACACCATCCAGGGATTTTCGCACCTGCACCTGCACGGCACGGGCGCGCAAGATTACGGAGTGCTGGGCGTCATGCCCGTGGACGTCTTCGACGCGTCTCGGACGACCGCCGCGGGCTACGCGTCGAAGTTCGATAAAGCGACGGAGAAGGCTGTTCCTGGCCGCTACGACGTCACGCTCTCACGAGGCAATATCCAAGTATCCATCGCGGCGCTCGCTCACACCGCGCACCACCGCTACACGTTCGACAAGGCGGTGACGTCGGGCCACGTCGTCATCGATCTCGCTCACAAGCTCGAGAGCGGCGAGATCAAAGACGTGACAGTGGATCTCGATCCGGCGACGCGGTCGGCGATCGGCAGCTTCCGAAGCGTCGGCCAGATGTCGCGCGGCTTCGGCGGATCGATGATCTACTTTGCGATGCGCACCAAACAAGACTGGAGTGGTAGTGTGATGTGGTCGAACGGACAAGCGCCCGCGCCCGGCACTCACGCCGCGGGCACGGCGGTCGGCTTCGATCTGGATTTCGATCTCGTCAAAGATCCGTCGCCCGTGGAGCTCCAGGTCGGCGTGTCGCTCGTGTCTACAGACCAAGCGAAGGCGAATCTCGCCGCCGAGATGCCCGCGTTCGCATTCGATGATGAGTCAACCACCTCGTCGAACGCCTGGAAACAAGCCCTGTCCACGATCTCTTTCACTGGCGGAGACGCCTCGGCGCAGGCGATGTTGAGCGCCGCGATCTATCACCTGTACTTGATGCCCAGCGTGCTGAGCGACGCGGACGGTAGCTACGTGGGGCTCGACGGCAAGGTCGGCAAGGCGGACTTTCGCTACGTCTCGGACATGTCGCTCTGGGACACTTACCGCACGCTCCACCCGCTCTACGACTTGGTCGCGCCCGACCGCGCGAAGGACTCAGCGCGATCGCTCGTCGCGATGGCGAAGGCCGGCGGATATTTTCCGAAGTGGCCCATCGCGACAGGCGAAGCGGGCACGATGATCGGCTCGAGCGCAGAGGTCGTGCTCGCAGATGCGTACGTCAAAGGCGTGCGCGACTTCGACGCCGAAGGCGCTTATCAGATCATGCGAGCCGCCGCGCTCGGCACGACCGAACCCGCGAAGGGTCGCGGCGGGCGGAACCAGGTCGTGCAATACGCGCAAGACGGCTACGTGCCCGGCGCAGTGGGGGGCAGCGTCTCGTGGACGATCGAGTACGGACAAGACGACTTTGCGCTCGCGAACCTCGCCGACGCGCTGGGTCACTCGGATGACGCAAGCACGCTGCGCGCGCGCGTGCACGGCTGGCAAAAACTCTACGACCCGAAGAGCGGCTTTTTGTGGGCGAAAGCAGACGGCGGCTCGTGGTCCACGCAGCACGGCGAGCCATCGCTCGCGTCGGGAGATTTTGTCGAAGCCAACGCATGGCATAGCCTCTGGGGTCCTTGGTACGACGCTGACACGCTCATCAAGACGCTCGGCGGCAAAGACGCGTTCGTTGCCAAGCTCGAGAGCTTCTTCGTTCAAGGCAAAGCCGATTACGACGCGGTGGATTGGGTCACCCCCGGATCGCTCTCCCGCGCGGCGATGCGCAAGTACTATTGGGGCGGCAACGAGCCGGACATGCACTCGCCGTATCTATTCGCGCTCGCGGGACGACCAGATCTCACTCAGAAGTGGCTGCGATGGATCGAGCGCGAGGTGTACAGCGCAGGCGCGGACGGTCTGCCCGGCAACGACGACGGTGGGACGATGAGCGCGTGGCTGGTGTTCAGCGCCCTCGGTTTCTATCCCATCGCCGGGAGCGATCTGTACGTGCTGGGCGCGCCGATGGTCCCGCACGCGGAGGTGCTCGTGAGCGGCGGCAAGCTGACCGTCGACGCAGCCGGCGTGTCGGATGATCAGCCTTATGTGCAGTCGATCACCCTCAACGGCGCGCCGATCACCCAACCCACGATCCACCACGCCGATCTCGCCAAAGGCGGCGCGCTCGTATTCATCATGAGCAAATCCCCGAAGCTCTAGCTCGGTCGCTAATCCGTTCACGCTCATCCGGTATCGCTGGTCGTGAAGTACCTATTAGTTTGATGGATCGAGGCACAAACTTTACCTGTCCCGAGGACATGGCTTGACTGTCCTGGGACACCTGGGCCGAGTAGCCTGGAGGTCCCCGACGCCTCCTGCGACTTGATGTCAGCATGAATACATCCTCTCGTTTCTGGCGGCCCGAAGGGGTCGATGCCCAACGTTCGTTCGCAGTCGTTGAGTTAGGCACGCTGCGTGCTCTGCAAACGCCCATGCACGCTCTGCCTTTCGTCTTCAAGCGCATCCACCACCGGCTGCTCGCCTTCGCGCGACCGTTCGCGAAGTTCTTCCACACCACACCGGCGCGCTCCGACATGCTCACGCGCATCGAATTCGGCGTACTTCAGGCCGA
>JANYHY010000022.1 GCA_025362165.1 Myxococcales bacterium
GCGATCTCCCCGCGATTGCCCTTGTCGCGCACTTGCACCTTCGTCCCAAGCGCTCGCGACAGGCGCGTCTCGAGGTCGCGGACGCTCGCCGCTTTCGCTTGAGTGGAGTGCTCTGGGGAATGGCTCGCCTTCTTGTCTTTCTTCTTGGCGGAGCGCACCAGCGCCTCGGTCGCGCGCACGCTCAGCTGGCCGCGCACCACTTTTTCCGCGAGCGAGTCCATCGACGCCGTCGTCTCCGCGCCGAGCAGCGCGCGCGCGTGCCCCTCCGACAGCTCCCCGCTCATCACGCGGTTTCGAACGGGGACCGGGAGCTTGAGCAAGCGCAGCGCGTTGGCGATCGTCGTGCGATCCTTGTGGATGCGCGCGCCGAGCGCTTCCTGCGTGTAGCCGTGCTCCTTGAGCAACCGATCATAGGACTCTGCGAGCTCGATCGCGTTGAGGTCCTCGCGCTGCACGTTCTCGACGAGCGCGAGCTCGAACGCGCTCTTGGCCGACACGTCCTTCACGACGACGAGCAGCTCTTTGATCCCTGCCTTCTGCGCCGCGCGCCAGCGGCGCTCCCCAGCGATGAGCTCGAACTTGTCGGCCGTTCCGGGCGCACGGCGAACGACGAGCGGCTCGATCAGCCCGTGCTCTTTGAGCGACATGGCCAGCTCTTCCAACCGATCTTTGTCGAAGTGTCGTCGAGGTTGGCCCTTCTGCGGGAGGATGCGCTCGATCGCGCAAAGAAAGACGCTCTTCTGATCGTAGCCCTTGGTCGGAGCCGCAGGCAGCAAGGCGTCGAGGCCTCGCCCGAGCGCGCGTCGTGGCTTGTCCCCCTTCGGGGACTTTCCAGGATTGTCAGCCATGGATCAGTTCGCGAGCGAGCGAGAGGTACCCTTGCGCGCCCTTCGACTGCGCGTCGTAAAGGAGCGCGGGCTTGCCGTGACTGGGCGCTTCGCTCAACCGAATGTTGCGCGGGATCACCGCGTCGAACACTCGGAAGTGACGGCGCACTTCCTCGGCGACTTGGTGAGAGAGGTTGTTGCGCGGATCGAACATCGTCAGAACGATCCCCTCCACTTCGAGGTTCTTGTTGATGCCGCCCTTGATGCGATCGATCGTCGCCATCAGGTGGGTGAGACCTTCGAGCGCGTAGTACTCGCATTGCAGCGGGACCAGCACGCGGTCGCTCGCGGCGAGCGCGTTGACCGTGAGCAGCCCGAGCGACGGCGGGCAGTCGATGAAGACATACTCGTAGCCGCGCGACGCAATCGCCTTCGCCAGGGCTGTTTTTAGCCTGGATGCGCGATCGGTCTCATCGACGAGCTCGATCTCTGCGGCGACGAGATCCTGCGTCGCGGGAGCCACATCGAGCATAGCGATTTCGGTGCCGAGGATCACCTCTTCCAACGTCGCGCGTCCGATGAGCACATCGTAGACGCTTCGCTCCACGCTCCGTGGGCGAATGCCGACACCGCTCGATGCGTTGCCCTGCGGATCCATGTCGAGCAGCAGCGTCTTCTTCTCTGCGGCCGCGACGCTCGCCGCGAGGTTCACCGCGGTGGTCGTCTTGCCGACGCCGCCTTTCTGGTTGACCACCGAGATCACCCGCGTGCCCTTGTTGCGAGTGGCTGTGCGTCGGGCGGCCATGAGTGCGCTCTCGTGTACCACTGGAGCGGAGCGACGACGCTCCAGAAATCGACCGTCGGAATTTTGGCCGTGATCGATCCCGGTAGTACGGTGTGACCAGATGTAGGACAACGACGCACACGACGTCAGGACCTGCGAAAAACACCATGCGCAACGCTCTCGCTCAAGCTCTCAAGGATCAACCAAGCCCGTCGGTGGACCGGATCCTCGCGAGTCAATTTTTTGTTTCAAGCGAACGAGCACCCGAGTCACCACGCAACTGCGTGCGCCCCTTTCTTACCCCACGGAGGACATCATGAGCGTTCCGAAGAGCTATCGCAGCATCCAAGAGTTCGAGCGCGAGGAGATCCGATCGCACATGAAGATCGGCTTCTCGTTGGATGATATGCACAACGACGCCACGTTCGACTCTGGCGATCTGCTCTTCGACGACACGGTCGACGAGTACGATCCCGAATCGTTCGACATGGAAGACTGATCGTCGTCCTCACCCTTTGCCGCGCGCGAACCTCCCGGTCGCGAACGGCTCCGCCCTCGGACCCGCCTCGGTCCGGGGGCTTTTTCTTTTGCGTTGGGTGATTCGCTGGTTTCCGCGCTGTCACGCTTGACGAACTAGGGGGGCTAAGTAAGGTGCGCGCCCTCCCATGCAAGTTATCGAGAAGCGAATTTCCCCCGTGATGATGGAGCTAGAAATTCAGGTGCCCGCGAGCACCGTGAAGACCGAGCTCGACAAGGCGTACCTCAACCTCGCCAAGAAGGCGCACGTCCGAGGGTTCCGTCCAGGCAAGGCGCCGCGCGACGTGATCGTGCGGTTGTACGGAAATCAGGTGCTGGGCGAGGTCGCCAACACGCTGATCAACAACACGCTGCCGAAGGCGCTCACCGAGAAGAACATGACGCCGATCTCGCAGCCGGCGGTGGACGTTGGCAAGCTCGAGGGCAGTGAGCCGCTCGTCTACAAAGCGCGCTTCGAGGTGGCTCCAGACATCGCCGAGGTGAAGTACGAGGGCTTCGAGCTCTCACGCCCTGCGGTGGCGGTGACCGACAAGATGGTCGATGACGAGCTCGAAGGGATCCGCGCGCAGCACGCTGCGCTCAAGACTCCGGAGCCGGAGCGAGCAGCCAAGAAGGGTGACGTCGCGACGATCGACTTCGTGCTCTCGCTCGATGGAACGGAAGTGAAGGACGGCGGTGGGATGGGCGTGCAGCTCGAGCTGGGCGCTGGACAGGCGCTCCCTGAGCTGGACTCGGCGCTCGACGGCAAGAAGGTCGGCGACAAGTTCGACGTCTCGGCGAAGTTTCCGGACGCGCATCCGCGTGACGAGCTCAAGGGCAAGACGGGCAAGTTCGCAGTCACCATGACGGACATCAAAGAGAAGGTGCTCCCCGCGCTCGATGACGAGCTCGCGAAGGACGCAGGTTCGTTTCAAACGATGATCGAGCTGCGGGCGGACGTGCACACCAAGCTCGAGAAGGCGCTGAAAGACCGCTCGGAGATGGCCCTCGCCGAGCAGATCGTCCAGAAGCTCAACGACAACAACCCAGTAGACGTGCCGCCTTCACTGGTCGAGCAGCAGTGTCGAGTGATGGAGCAAGAGGTCGTGATGCAGGCGCGCCGCATGGGTCAGCGCATCACGAAGGAAGCGGCCGCGAGCCTCCACGATCGCCTCAAGGCGGACGCCGAGAAGAAGGTTCGCGCGGGCTTGTTGATGGCGGCCATCGCGCGCAAGATGGAGATGAAGGTCACGGACGACGATCTCGAGAAGGGCATGGCGGAGCTCGCCGCAGAGACCGGGAAGAACGTGGCCAAGCTGCGCGTCGAATACCGTGACAAGCAGAAGCGCGACATGCTCATCGGGATGATCCTCGAGGACAAGATCCTCGATTTTCTCGAGAGCAAGTCCAAGATCACCGACGAAGCGCCAGCGGCGCAAGAGAAGAAGTAATCGCCTCGACCTGCCCGTAAGGCCAGTAGTGCGGCGGGTGCGAGCGATCCACGATGTGCCCATAGAGGAGAGATGATGTCGAAGCGTCCCGAGACCCGCAAACAGGCGATGGCGATCCTCGAAAGCAACAGGGCGGCGCTCGAAGCAGCTCCTCGCTCCTTCATTCCGTACCCCACCGTCGTCGAGACGACTCACCGCGGAGAGCGCAACTGGGACATCTTCAGCCGCCTCTTGAAGGACCGCATCGTCTTCTTGGGCACGGAGATCAATGATGACGTCGCGAACATCATCATCGCCCAATTTCTCTTTTTGGAATCAGAGGATCCGGACAAGGACATCGTCCTGTACATCAACTCGCCTGGTGGCGTGATTTACAGCGGATTGGCGATCTACGACACGATGCAAGTCATCCGCGCGCACGTCACCACGACCTGCGTCGGCATGGCCGCGTCGATGGGGGCGATCCTCCTCGCGTGCGGAGCGAAGGGGCGGCGAACGGCGCTGCCCAACGCGCGCATCATGATTCACCAACCACACGGCGGGGCGCGCGGCCAGGCGTCGGACATCGAGATTCAAGCGCGCGAGACGCGCTACCTGAAGGACGTGCTCATCCAAATCCTCGTCGACGCGACAGGCAAGACGAAAGAACAGATCCACAAGGATATCGATCGCGACAATTACATGAGCCCAGCTCAGGCGAAGGAATACGGCCTGATCGACGAGGTCCTCGTCCCGCGCCGCAAAGGCGGAAAAGACTAAGAGAGGGGCTCGCCGGTAGCTTGCCCGACCGCCGCTCGAGGTCTAGGCTTGAACACACGTGGTGAACATTCACACAGGTCGAGGACATGGACCGTAGGCGCGACGATCACGGAGGCGGGAACCTCAACTGCTCCTTCTGCGGAAAATCGCAGAAAGAAGTCAAGAAGCTCATCGCTGGACCCACGGTCTACATTTGCGACGAGTGCATTGGCCTATGCAACGACATCATCGCCGAAGAGGTCGAGAAGGACGAGCCCTACGCTGGATCCGCTCCTGTCCCGAAGCCTTCGGAGATCAAGTCCATCCTCGATGACTACGTGATCGGCCAAGAGCGCGCGAAGAAGAACCTCGCGGTCGCCGTGCACAATCACTACAAGCGCATCGACTCGCGCGTCGCGGCTGACGACGTGGAGCTCGCCAAGAGCAACATCTTGTTGCTTGGCCCCACCGGCAGCGGCAAGACGCTCCTCGCCCAGACGCTCGCGAAGATCCTCAGCGTCCCCTTCGCCATCGCGGACGCTACCACGCTCACCGAGGCCGGATACGTCGGGGAGGATCGCCTTGATCTCAGCCGGCTTCGGGATTGGCGCCGAGCCCGCGTAG
>JANYHY010000037.1 GCA_025362165.1 Myxococcales bacterium
CTGGCTCCTGCATCGCCAGCGTCAACGTCGTCTGCTGTCGCGAGCAGAACACCGCCATCGTCCTGGCCTCTGCGCAGGTCGGGGATGTCGAGGTACTCGACGGTATTGACGACATGATCGGGAACTATGGCACGATGGACGACCGGACCTGGGCGGAAGCAGCGGCGCGCATCGCAGTGCGGAAGTACCTCAAGTGGGACCTGCCAACGCCCGCGACGGCGCCGAATCAAGTTCGGCGCTTCCTGGCTGCGGTGTGATCGCAGGGAGGTGCACATGGACGAGATCACACTGCTGGATGGGCTACTCGCCCTGCGTGCTCGTGGATGCACGCACGTCGTGGACGACTACGAGTCCGACCAAAAGGTTACCGCGATCGATGCAGCGATCGAGAACGCTCGGGGGCTGCGGCCCGACCAACTTGGCGGAATGCGTGCCTGGGTCGTTCGGGGCGACGACATCTACGACTCGATCGAACTGGAACACGAGGGAGAGATCGTCGCGGGCTTTGCAGTCCCGGCCTTGCCCTATCGAAAAGGGGTCGTCATCGGCCCGTCAGTTTGGGAACTGCTTCGACGCCAGGCAGGAAGCCAACCAAGGCCGAACGGTTGGAGCACGAGTCCCAGGGTCGCTGGCGAACCAACCTCCGCTCTGTCGGCGGAGGTTGGTTCGCTGGAGGGATTTCCAGCCGTTTCGTTGAAGTCCAGGCGTTGTTGATCGCTCGCCAGAATGTACTTGCGGAACTTGTCCAGGGCTTCCTTGCTGCCCGAGGGGGCCTTGTCCAGCATCCCTTTGAAGATCAAGCTCTCACCCAAAGAGCGCGGCCAGGTACTCCCGAGCGTTCTCACGGGGGCAAGGTGCGCGTATCGCTCGGTCATCGCCATGGAGTGACCAAGCCACGCTTGGACTTGAGTAGGCGCTTCCGCCTCAACGACGAGCGACTTCCGTATCGGCCAGCTCTCACACCTTGTACGCCGCCGCCCAATGGTCGCGCTCGACAAGATGATCACCGCCGCTACAGCCGAGCGCGGACCCCTCGTTGCGCGAGCGTGCCATGCCAACCACAACCCGCTCGGTCATAGCGGTCTTGATGACGTGCCCGATGACGTGCCCATCGTTAGAGCATGCGCAGCGGATCCTCGCCGTGGTGGATGAGGCGCACGTGGGAGCGGCATCGACTTCCACGCTGCCGTCCAAGCGAAGACCCAGTGACGACGCCCGTCAGTCGCCGCTCCACCCGGGCGGCCTCTTCAGGCTGGCGGCGAAGGAGTCCGTGTTCACCTTCGCCATCTGGACCATGAACAACTCGCCCTTGAAGTGGACGCAGTGGCTCCAGAGCCAGCCGCGCAACCGGGCCGAGTCGGAGCGAAGTGCCGCTCCTGTCTCTCGCAGCGCCTCCTTCGTAATCCGCTCGGGATGTCGCTCGTGGAGGACTCGGCTTGCGCTGTCCCAGACCTTGTAGAGGTCGCTGACGTGGAGATCGCGATCGGGCGCAGGGAGGAGCTTCGCACGGTACGCCCGATCGTCCGACTGCCGGATGTCGTAGGCCCGTGGGAGTTGAAGCAGGCCCTTCTTGTCGAGATGGCGCAACAGAGCGTCGGGGGCCTTGCGGTGAAGGTGGTCGAGCCTGCCCTCGGTGTGCTCGAACGCACTCAAGGCAGCAAACGCGAGTCCTTCGACGATCTTCCGTAGGTGAAGCGCGTAGCTCTCCGCGACGAAGACGAAGCTCGCATCCTCCGGAAGCTCGTTGAAGACTTGGATCCGACCCGTGATGATCGACATGCTGTCGATGAAGTCTTGGAACGTCGTGCTCGACATGCGGTGGAGCCTACGTCATTTCAAAGCGCGGCCCGCTCCAGCTCCGCGAGGATCCCCAAGACCCGCCTCACCCGCCTCGGCGCCTTCTCCCGGCGCCGGCAGCACGGCGGACGGGCGAGCCATCTCACGGCGTCTTCAACTTCATTGGGACCGAGGAAGCCGAACTCCGCCAGGAACGCCAGCGCACCGACCGTAGGCTGGTCCACGTCGTAGTCCTCGGCAGTGCTCTCGTACGAGACCACGGCCGTCCCGTCGACCTCGATGTCGACGAAGCAGCCACGTCGTTCGTCGTGACCGTAGCGAGCGAGCAGCGTCAGATCGTCGGGGTGCCTGAGAGTGAACACGTCCTCGGTACGCGCGACCGATCCCGCGATCAAACGTGCGTCTCGGTCGGGCCACCCTCGTGAGCACCAAGATCATCCCGTCGCTAGGCTCCGTTCGCGGATGGCAACGGCGTCCTCCACCGAGGTCGCTCGGATGATCCTGGGCCTCGGTCA
>JANYHY010000051.1 GCA_025362165.1 Myxococcales bacterium
TCATGTTGGCTGAGGCTGGGTGGCCGCGTGTCGTGGGCTTGGATTTCGCGCTCGAGGCGAAGCGCCAAGCGGAGCTGCTCACGCCGACCGATCTCGTAGGACAGCTCGAGTGGCGCACCGGCGATCTCTTCGCGCTTGGGACCTCATCACCATCGGAGTTCGCGGTCGTGGTGGAACACACGAGCTTCTGCGCGATCGATCCAAGGCGTCGCGACGAGTGGATGGGCTCGGTGTTCGCCGCACTGCGACCGGGCGGGCGCCTGCTCGCGCTCTTCTACTTGCACCAGAAGCCAGACGGACCGCCCTTCGGAGCGAAGCGCGAAGACGTCGAAAGCGCCCTGAAACTCGCCGGATTTGTCATCGAGCGCGAAGAGATCCCGAGCGACAGCATCGAGCGCAGACACAACGAGGAGTGGCTCGTCCTCGCGCGGCGACCGTAGCGCCGGCAACCCCCGAGCTAGTTGATCGCGGACTTGCCGTTCTCTGATTCGGCGTGAAGAGGGATCACGCGCGTGGCCGGCGCGACGCCAGGCTGAGCAGGATCTTCTCTGGAGAGCACGATGTCTCCAACACGCACGCGATCGACACGCCAATACAACCGATAGTCCGATCCGTTGGTGCCGCCGGTGTGCACGACATCCGGACGCCCGACCCAATCGCCCCTCTTGACGATCCAACCCTTCGACGTCGGATCAACGAGCATCGCCCGCGGGTAGTCGCCGCCCGTCACGATGGCGATCAGCTTGAGCTCGTCGATCGAGTACTGCTCGAGCACAGGGTGAAGCTGCCCGCCGCGATCGCTGTCTTTGCCTTTCGAGTCGACGAACATGGATGCGTACGACCGGAAGGGATCTCGATTGCGATCGCTCTCGGTGAAATCGTTCTCGCCAAAATCAGCCTCCTTGACGACCGTCGGCGGGAGCCCTGCGTCGGCCGCTTGATTGGCGGCGCGTTGTGAAGCAGCCGGCGGCGCGGTGGTCGTCGTGACCGGCTTGGTCCCGCATGCGACGAGCAAGAGAGCGACTGGCGCGAATCGAAAGAGAGACATCATTTGCCTCCCGCGGAAGCGGCCGGCGCAGGCGGCGGCGCTTGGCCTGGCGGAAGTGCGGCGGCGCGACCGCTCCCAGCTGGCTGCGCTTTGATCGTGTGGAAGGTGGTGGCGCGACACTTCGCCTGCATCATCACCTCGTCACCCTCGACCTTGGGATCGCTGAGCTCGATGTTCTCGACGTTGATGATGCGCTCGACACGGCCGACCTCGTAGGCGAACTTCGCGACCTGGTGGAAGCGTCCGCGCATCTCGAGCTTCATCGGGAACTTCGCGTAGAACGACTCGACCTTCTCGTCCTCTGGCGTCCAGGTCTTCAGCTCGACCCCGCTCACGTTTGCCGCTTGCTGGAGCGACGACAAGAAGCCCGCTGCCTCCGTGTCCGATGGCAGAGCTTTGTTCAAGTCCTTCTGTCGTTGCTGGCGCGCGTTGAGGTCCTCTTTGTCCGCGAAGTACGTGGTCCGCTCCTGCTCTGCGACTGCCAGATCGCCCTTGGACTTGTTCCTCGCCGCGGTCGCGGTCGTGATCTTCGCAGAGATGTCGCTGTAGAAGACGACCCAGTAGACGAGGCCGATCAAGACGACGAACACTCCGCCAATGCCGATCTTCGCGGGCGTGTTCAGCTTCGCGAGAGTGCTTTGTTGTTGAGTCGGGCCGGCCATCAGTATTTCACCTTCGCGACGATCACGAACTGCTTGAGGTTCACGTGTGAGACGTCGTCCATCTTCTCTGTGGCCGAAGGAGGCTTCACGTCGGTGAAGTAGTCGCTGAGCGCGAGACGCCGCTCGAACTCTGCGACGTCTTCACCGTCGCGCGCGAGGCCTTCGATGCGCACGGTGCGATCGACCTCTGTGTATTTGGTCATCCACAGCCTGCGCGGATCCCACGCAGGGTTGGGCACGGCGGTTGGGTTCTCGTGTTTGAGTTGCTCGAGCTTGTCTCGATCCGTCGTCGGTCCGCGGCCCGTGGAGAGGATCCGCGAGACCTCGAGCAGCGCGGACGTCGGTCCCGTGCGCGCGGTCTGGAGCTTGCCGATCGCCGCCTCTCGATCCTTGAGCTCGGTGAGCTGATCGAGCACCGCCTTGTGATCCTTCGTCTCGTCTTTGATCTTCTTGATCTGCGAGTCGAGCGAGCCAGTCTCTGCGGTGATCGCCGAGAGGTCCGACTGCATCGAGCGGTGCCAAAGGAAGATGCCGAGCATCTCCAAAAGCACCACCGCGAACACTATGCCGAGCCAGCCTTGTCCCGGCTCCACGGTCACGCCTGTGCGGCCCGCCTTCTCGCGCTTGCCGGGGAGTAGGTTTACGCGAATCATGCCGACCGCCTCTCTTTGTCCGTGCGGAGCGCCAGTCCGACGGCGACGGTGAGCTGCGACGAGCGCATGCGCATGTCTTGCTCGTTGACCTTGCCCGCTTCGGCGGTGAGGCTCGCGAGCGGGTCCAGCATCATCACGGGGACACGCGCGCGCTTCTCGATCGCTTGCACGAGCGCGCCGAGGTACGCGCTGCCTCCGCAGACGTAGACGCGGCCAATTTCAGCCTCGCCGCTCGTCGCAAGGTAGAAGTCGAGTGAGCGCTGAATCTCACCTGCTAGGGCTTCGCACGCCTGCGCGATGATCTGGTGCACCTGGGGCGGGACATTGCCGCTCGCCGCCGAGATCTTGATCTGCTCGGCTTGCTCGTACGGGATGTTGAGCTGACGCTGGATCTCCTCGGTGATCGTGTTGCCGGCGTTGGTCACCTCGCGAGTGAACGCAGACACACCGCGCGAGACGATGTTGAGCGAGCTGATCGACGCGCCCACGTTGAGGAGCGCGATCGTCGCGTCGTCCGGCAGGCCGTGGATGTACTCGAAGATGTTCTGCACGGTGAACGCGTTGATGTCGACGACCACCGGCTTGAGCTTCGCCTCCTTGATGATGTTGGCGTACTCGTTGATCTCGTCCTTCTTGGCGGCGACGAGGAGAAGATCCATCTGCCCGGCATCGGGGCGACGACGCAGCACTTCGTAGTCGATCGACATGACCTTGATGTCGAACGGGATGTGCTGCTCGGCTTCCCAGCC
>JANYHY010000064.1 GCA_025362165.1 Myxococcales bacterium
AGACCGAGCGCGGACCCGTGACCGCCACAGCCGACGTATGGGCATTAGGGCTAATCGCTTATTACGTTTTGACAGGCAAAGTCCTTTGGCGCGCGGCCAACACGGAGACCAAGAGCGTCGCGCACTTGATGCGAGAGATGCTCATCGAGCCGATCCCGGTCGCGTCAGCCCGAGCGGGCGAGCAAGGCGCAGGTCATTTGTTGCCGTCTTGGTTCGACGCGTGGTTCGCGCGCTGCACGACACGCGATCCCACCGCCCGGTTCGCCGACGCGGGTGCCGCGCTCGGTGCGCTTCACTCCGCTTCGCAAGGCTCGCTCGCCTCGCATGCGGTGACCGCGCAGCACATGCCAATTGCCACCCAATCGTCGTCGAAGGGTTGGTTGATCGCCGTGCTCGTGATCTTCGGGGGGATCATCCTGTTAGGCCTCGGTGTCGTCGCAGTCGCCTTGAATCACGCGGCTGAGCCGAAGGCCCTGCAGTCCGTCGACGCCGCTGTCGCGATTACTCCCAAGGTTCAGCCCAGCGCGACTGACGAGGCGCCAACCGCGACCATCAACACGCACCCCACCAATCGCGCTCCGCACCCAAGCGCAACCGCTCACGCGAGCGCAGCGCCGTCGGCCAGCGGCAGCGCGCAGACGGTTGCGACAATGCCTCCTTGGGTGATCGGCAATTGGACAGGCAGCGTGCTCCAAGCGAAGACCAACGAGAGCTACACGCTCGGAGCGGTCATCTTCGCGGACGGCACCACGAACGTCGTCGACTCCACCAACCACTGCGCGTTCAGTTGGACATTGACGACCGCGACCGCCACCGAAGCCACGTTCGCAGAGAAGATGTACAAGGGCCGGTGCATCGACGACGGGATAGTCAAGCTGACGCGTAGCGCGAGCGCCGACAGACTCTTGTTCTCGTGGCGCGGCGGCGGCGAGACCGCATCGGGCGAACTCACACGCAAGCCGTGAGCTCAGTTTCCGGCGATTGGCCCGGTGTCTACGACCTCGAAGTCCGAGCCCTTGATTTGGCCGAGAGCGGCGATCAAGTCATCCATGACGGTGTTGCCGTTGTTGGTCGGCGTCGCCCAACCGTCATGAGTCTCTCCGCTCAAGTACCAATCGGATCCGTTGTCCGCGAGCATCACTCCGTACTTCTTCAAGGCTGTCATGACCACCGTCGACTCAGCGCTCGGCTTGCTGACGGTGACGCCGGCCTTCAATCGCAGTCGCAAGCCCATTGGTGGATCCGAGGTGCTGGTCGTACCCGCCGCGTGCGTGGCTGGCAGAATGTAAGCTTGCTGAGTGTTGTTCATGGTGAAGCGAATCGCGTGACGAATCTCTCCCGCTTTGACCTCGTCATAACGAACTAGCCCTGGCATTACGGGCAAACCGGCGGCGTCCGCGCTCGTCCATCCGACCGTGCGGGTCGCGTTCGATCCCAAATGCCAAATAGCGCCGTTCTGCGCGGTCCACCCTGGGCCGGTCCAATTCTGTGCATTGTACAACTCATAGAGCGTGCAATTGCCTGCTGCTCCTGCGGTGTCGATGTAGAGCAGGTGACGGTCGCTTGTCGTCTTGCTCGCGGCACCGCCCTCGATCTTCGCGGTGCTCGGGATGGGATAACAGAACATCCCACCGTTGTTCGGACACGGGAGCGGATCGCTCTCTGTCGGTCCCCACTTCGCTGTCCAGTTCATCTTGACTGGGGGTGCGCCGGTGCCGGTGCTAATCGGTATTCCGTATTGGTCTTTGAACGTGCCCCAATCGGGGTGGAGCGTCGTGCCTGGTGCCATTGCCGCGAGGTACTTGGCGTTGTCCTTGCTCAGCGGGTCCTTGGAGACGTCTCGGTTCCACGCGTTGTCCGAGGGGAAGATGTCGCAGCCCGCGACGTTCGGACTCTTGCCATTAGTAGGCCCCGCGTCAGGGCTCGGACCCGCCTCCGGCACGATCGCTCCGTCCGGAAAGATCTTCGCGCCGTCGGGCAACGTGATGATCCCTGCGTCAGTCGGCGAAGCCGGAGCATCGTCGCCGCCACACGCCACCAACACGAACGCGATAGCCGTGAGCTTGCGCATGCGACCCTCCCTGATAGGACCTGAAGCCTATCACTGATCGCTATTGAGTGTGGTCCCCTAAGGGTCAGGCGAAGTGCGCGCGGACCTCTTTGTCGGTCAGGACGTTGATCGACTTGGCGTACATGTACACGCCGATGCTCGACCACGCGACGTAACCGAACAGCGAGAGCGACCACTCGGCAGCCCAGAGAGATTGGCCGATGCTGAGCATGCCGAGCAGCATGAAGAGCGTCGAGAACACGAGCAGCACCGTGCGCTGCAGACCCGACTTGCGTTGGAGGTTACGACCGATCCACCAAGTGATGAGGAGGCTTACCGCGAGGCCTAGCGCGGAGAAGATCGCGGAGAAGATCCCGATGCCGCTCACGAAGACGAACGACACGATGGAGGAGAACAGGTCAAAGCCGTACCAAGCGTTCGTGAGCTTCTCGATCTTCTCTTTTGCGTTCATGGTTTTTCCTTACGTCTTACGGCGCAATGAGTCTACGCGAAGCCAAACAAAATGCTTCCTGAGTCGACTCGCGAGCGCTCGCGACCTCGTAGGTCCTCGCGTGGCCTGGTTTTGGTTCGGATCGCACACGTGGTGGGACGTGGATCCACTTAGACCACCGCAGCGACGAAATGGCTGAATTTAGCCCTCTGCGGCGTTGGTACGGGCGTCGCAAGCTACGGCATCATGCGCAACTCACTCCTCGCGATTGGTTCATTGGCCGTTGTCCTCGCGGCTTGCAGCGCGAACACCGATGACGTCGGTAGCTCCGGTGAAGCGGTCACCATGAAGTGCGGTGCGTCCGCGAACGGACCCGTGCAGGGGGTGGATGTCTCCATCTACCAAGGCAACTTCAACTGGTCCGCGGCGGGCGTGAGCTTCGGCTACGCGCGCATCGGCGACGGCGAGTACACGTCGGACTCCGAGTTCGGCCCCAACTGGTCGAAGATGAAGGCCGCGGGCGTGATGCGCGGCGCGTACCAGTTCTTCCGCCCCAACCAGGATGCAGCGGCGCAGGCGAACCTGATGGTGAAGGCTGTCGGCAAGCTCGGCGCGGGAGACCTCCCCGCCATGATCGACGTCGAGGCCACTGGCGGCGAGCCCCCGTGGGTCATCGCGCAGAAGATCCATCAGTGGTTGCAGATCGTCGAGTCGGGTACGGGCAAGCGTCCGTTCATCTACACGGGCTCGTACTTCTGGCAGGACTACGTCAAAGATACTTCGTTTGGACAATATCCAGTTTGGATTGCCGCTTATGGACCTTCGTGTCCCTCGCTGCCTGCTGGCTGGTCCAACTGGTTGATGTGGCAATACAGCGACGGCAACGGCAAGCTCGATCACGACGTGTTCAACGGCTCGCTCGCGCAGCTCAAGGCGTACGCAGGAGTGTCCGTGCCGCAGGGTCCGCCGACTCAGCCACCAGCCAAGCCCTCGGGGTGCGGCGAAATCAAGCCCGGACAAGGCCTCGTCGCTGGCGAGAGCTACGAGTCGTGCGATCACCGCTTCGCGCTCGCGATGCAGACGGACGGCAACTTGGTCATCTATGGAGCGGGGCGCGCGCTCTGGGCCTCACAGACCTCTGGCAGCGATGGCTACGCCGCGATCATGCAGACGGACGGCAACTTCGTGCTCTATGGCAAGCACAGCGATCCGCTCTGGTCTGCTGACACATCGGGTCATGGTGGCTCGCACCTCGCGATTCAAGACGACGGCAACGTCGTCGTCTATTCGCCGCAGAGCGCAGCCCTCTGGGCGTCTTCGTCGAACATCATCGGCGCTCCGGCGAAGCCCACGGGATGCGGCGACATCTCGCCCGATCATGGCATCGTGAGCGGCGAGTCCGTGAGCTCTTGTGACGGCCACTACAGCCTCGCGATGCAGACGGACGGCAACCTCGTCTACTACCATGACGGCCACGCTATTTGGGATACGGGCACCGCGGGCGGCCAGGGATACTTGGCAATCATGCAGGGCGATGGAAACCTCGTGATGTACGGCTACAAGGGCAATCCGTTGTTCTGGACGGGCACCAACGGTCACCCTGGCGCGACCTTCGCCGCGCAGGCGGACGGCAACCTCGTCGTCTACTCGAACGGCGCCGCGCTCTGGGCTTCACACACGAACGGCCGCTGAACAGAGGCTGTCTGGTGACGAGCGGCGAATGGCGGTAGTCTCGTGCGATGGCTTCTTATATGCCGCGACTGCTCGTCGGTTTGAGCGTCCTCATGCCGACGGTAGCGTGCTCGAGCATTCTCGGGCTGGGCGACTATCACGAGTTTGGGTGCGCCCATAACTCGGAGTGCATCTCGAAGGCGGGGGGCCAACCCGCGGTCTGCCGCAATCACGTCTGTGCTGCGCTGTTGAGTGAAGACTGCACGAAGGTCACGGGGCCCATCGACAATGACAACGCGATCCTCATCGGGACGCTGTTCGCGTTGAAGGGGACCAACCAGACATCGGGAGTGGCGCGCACCAACAGCGTGGAGCTCGCGGTCTCGGAGATCTCGCAGACGATCGTGGGGCTCCCCGGAGGCGCGGGCGGTAAGCCGCGGCCGTTGGCGGTGCTCGAGTGCGACGACTCTTCGGACGACGCTACGACGACCCGCGCGGCCAACCACCTCAATGACGTCGGTGTCTTCGCGGTCATTGGACCAGAGGGCAGCGGACTCGTATCGACCGCTGCGCAGAACGTCACCATCAACGACGGTATGTTCTTGATCAGCCCGTCTGCGACCAGCACTTCGCTCACCGGGCTGAACAACCTCGTCTGGCGGACGGCGCCGTCGGACCTCGTGCAGGCGATCGCTTTGCGTGACCAAATCAGCCAGGCAGAGGTCGCGTTCCGCGCCGCGAATCCTTCCGTGACGAACGTGAAGCTCGCGGTCGTCTATCAAGGAAACCCATACGGACAAGGGCTGCTCGACGCGGTCTCGAAGGGCCTCATGCTCAACGGTCTGCCGGTGGCTGACCCGAAGAACACGGGGCTCTACGAGCCCCTCTCTTACGATCCGAACACGCTGGATCCGACGGCCGCCGCGGCGCAAGTGTTGAACGAAGCGACCCCCCCGAACCTCATCGCGTTGTTCGGCACGTCCGAGGTGACGACGAAATTCATCACGCCTGTCGAGAGCAACTGGCCGACCGGGATGCGCCCGTTCTATGTCGTGAGCGACGGCGGCAAGAAGCAAGAGCTCCTCGATCTGATCAAGAGCAACAACGCGATTCGCACGCGCGTGCGCGGAACGGTGCCGGGCACTGCCGGAGCGACCTTTCAAGCGTTCAGCCTGCACTATCAGGGCAAGTTCAACTCGACGCCCGCGGTGTTCGGGATGGCCGGCGCGTACGACTCCACGTACATCCTCACCTACACGATGGCGTCGTTGGGAAGCGCGACGCCAACAGGCGCCACCATCGCCGGCGCGATGAAGAAGCTCGTGGGTGGCACCAAGCTGGTGGTCGGACCGGACACGCTCTCGACCGCGATGCAGACGCTCGGAGCAGGCGGCTCGCTCGACATCGACGGCGCGTCAGGGCCGCTCGACTTCGACCTCGCAGCACACGAGGCGCTCAGCGACATCGACGTTTGGTGTGTCGCGATCCTCAACAACACGACCACGTTCGAGTCGTCCGGCCGCCACTACGACTCGAGCACGAAGGCGATGGTCGGCACGTTCTCGTGTCCATGACGAGCAGCCGTGTCGTAGCGTAGGCTCCGTCCGTGCATCCCATCCCCACGGCCCCCGGACCGCGCCCGATGCGCGGTGTCGGCGCGATCGGCAACATGCTGCAGTTCGCGCGAGACCCGATCGGTTATGTGACGAAGGTCTTCGAGCGCTTCGGCCCGATCGCTCTGATGGTGCGTGCGCCGACGAGCATCTCCAACCCTGGACCGGGCTGGGGGAGCGGCCAACTCCGCACCGCGGAGGGCAAGGGTGTGGTGCTCGTCAACGGCGCAGAGGCGAACCGCGAAGTGCTGATGGCGCACGATCGCTATCACATGATCGCGCTCACGGGCCGGCTCTACCCGACCGAGCAAGAGCAAGACGTGAGCGAGCGGCGCAAGCCACTGCTACGCACGATGACCGGACTGTTTCACATCAACGGCAACGAGCACCGGCGCGGACGCAGGCTGTTGATGCCAGCCTTCTACAAGACGCGCATCGATGCATACCGCGATGACATGCTCGCGCTCACCGACGAGATGCTCGGGCGATGGAAGAAGGGCGAGACGCGCGACGTGCACGGCGACATGACCGAACTCACGCTGCGCATCGCGACCAAGACGCTCTTCGGTGAGGACGAGCGCGAGCGAGGCGTGCGCCTGTCGCGCCTGATGCAGGCCTGGCTGGAGATCATGATGTCTCCGTTCCAGCTGATCCCGCAGGGCGACTGGCCAGGGACTCCTCGACGCCGCTTCCTCGATCTGACGCGCGAGATCGATCTTGAGACCGCGACGATCGTGCGCAACAAGCGAGCGCGCGCGTCAGGCGACGCGAAGGACATGCTCTCGATGTTGATCGCCGCGCGCGACGAGGACGGGAGCTTGCTGGACGAGGACGAGCTCATCGGACACGCGGGCACCATCTTCGCGGCGGGTCACGAGACGAGCACCAACGCGCTCGCGTGGACGTACCTGCTGTTGTCGCAGCACCCTGCGGTCATGCACGACTTGGAGGACGAGCTGGATGGCGTGCTCCGCGGCGCGCCGCCGACGGTCGAGGATCTCGCCAAGCTCCCGTTCCTCGACGCCGTCGTCAAAGAGAGCCTGCGGATCCTCCCGCCTGTGCCGATGCACCCCCGCATCGTCGCGGAGGATCACACGCTCATGGGCCATTTCCTTCCGGCCGGCAGCGAGCTGTTCATCAGCATCTTCCACATGCACCGCGATCCCGACGTCTTCCCTTCGCCCGACATCTTCTCTCCCAAACGCTGGGAGACCGCGAAGCCCACCGTGTTCGAGTACAACCCGTTCAGCGCGGGTCCACGCATGTGCATCGGCGCGTCTTTCGCCACGATGGAGATCAAGCTCGTGCTCGCGACGATGATGCAGCGCTTCCGGCTCGAGCTGCCCGCGCGGTCCCGCGTCGATCACCGCGTCGCGATCTCGATGGCGCCGAGCGGCGGGCTGCGCATGACGATCCGCGATCGACACGAGTCCGTGAAACAATCGCGTGTGAGCGGCAAGGTGCGATCACTCGTGAAATTGGCGGACTGACGCGTGACGCGAGGCCTGCGGTGAGCTACCTCCGTCGGCGGAGGCTCCCGTGAAATCCTTTTCATTTGCTTGTGTCGCTGTCTTGATCGCGTGTGGTGGTGACTCGACCGCGGTGCCAAACACGCTCGTGGATGGGAGCACTGGCGGGGAAACCGGCGCAGACACGTCGATCCCGAAGGACGGCGCCATCCCCGGAACAGACGGCGGAGACGCGAGCAGCAGCGGCTGCGGCACTTGCCCGGCGACCTACACGTGCGGCAGCGCGAACGGCTTGCCCGTCTGCCGCGCGCCGAGCGGCGTTCCGCTGTTCAGCAAAGTGATCGTCATCATGATGGAGAACACCACGCTAGCGA
>JANYHY010000090.1 GCA_025362165.1 Myxococcales bacterium
CTTCTGACCAATCAAGTAGTAGCCGCCGTCCTCCGCTGGGCCAAGCACCAGGTCCACGTCCGTCGACATCAACCGAACGACGGACTCCTCGAGCAGCGCAACGGGCAGCGTTGGCGTGTCCGCGTCGATCATGAGCACGGCGCGCGTGGCCTCCGCGAGGCTGTCTTTGGCTACGTTCGCGAGTCGCTCTCCCAGATCGGCGCCGCGCTGCGCGTGAACGTCGACGAGGCTGCCGATCAGTGTGCGCATCTCTTCTTCGGCGTCTGCGGGAGCGAAGGCTACACACGTCACCGCACCACGCGCAGCTCGCGCCTGATCGATCTTGTCGAGGAGCAACGCACGATACAGCTCGAGCGACCGCGCGTCGTCGAGCCCTAGGCGCGTCTTGACCGTCCCGAGTCGGGGCGCTTTCGCCATGATGGTGAGCCGCGGGAGTGACATCGCCGAAACCATACTCAGGCTCGCTGCGTAAGCGTATCCTCGCTTTCGTTCCAAGGAGGGCTTGTGATGGATCACGCCAACGCAATCGAAAAAGCAGCCATACTCGCCGGACAAGTCGCGCCCAAAGCCGAAGCACATGATCGCGCGGGCAGCTTCTGCGACGACGGAGTAGAGGCGCTCGCCAAGGCGGGGCTCATGGGCCTGATGGTCCCCAAAGACGCGGGAGGCGAGGGCCTCGGACCCAAGTCGCTCGCCGCGGTGATCACTGCGGTCGCGGAGGCGGACGCGTCGCTCGGCATGGTTTACTTGATGCACGTGCTCGGCACCAACTGCGTCGTCAGCGGACGCAAGAGCGCGGCGCGCGACAAGGTCCTCGCCGAGGTCGTCGCGGGCAAACACCTCTCCACGCTAGCGTTCAGCGAAGCAGGCTCGCGCAGCCACTTTTGGGCGCCCATCTCGAAGGCGGAGATGCGCACCGGTGGCTCGCGTCTCAACGCGAAGAAGTCTTGGGTGACGAGCGCAGGCAAGGCGCAGAGCTACATCGTGTCGAGTCTGTCGCCGTCTGCGAAGACTCCAGTCGAGTCCAACTTGTATTTGGTGAGCGCGGGAACTCCGGGAGTGACAGTCGCGGCCGCGTGGGACGGGATGGGTCTGCGCGCGAACGCGTCTTCACCAATGGGCCTCGAAGCTGTGGACGTCTCGGACGACGCCCGACTCACCGAAGACGGCAAGGGCTTCGACGCGATGATGGGTTGGGTGCTGCCGCTCTTCTGTTTGGGCTCGGCTTGCGTCGCGCTCGGGATCTCTCGCGCTGCAGTGGCGGCGACCGTGAAACACCTGAAAATATCGCGCTTCGAGCACATGGGCGACGTCAGCCTTGGCGAAGCGCTCCCCAACGCGCGCGCGCGACTCGCTCAGATGCAAATCGAGACTGACGGTCTCGCCTCCAGAATCGAGGACACGATCAGGCACCTCGAGAGCCCCGGCGATCTGACGATGCTCCGCGTGCTCGAGGTCAAGGCGGCAGGCGGAGAGGTCGCGACGAGCGTCACCTCCACGGCGATGCGCGCGTGCGGCGGTGCTGCCTTCTCCAAGCACACCTCGATCGAACGGCTCTTTCGCGACGCGCACGCCGGCACCGTCATGGCCCCAACCGTGGACGTATTGCACGACTTCATCGGCAAAGCGCTATTGGGCATTCCACTCTTCTGAAGATCAGAGACATTATGAAGACAATCTGGTTGGGCGCTGTCGCATATGACGCCAAGGTCGTTCCTATTTGGGAAGGAATGAGAACGTACTTTCAAGACGAGGCGAAGCTGCCCGTCGAAATCATCCTGTTCCAGAGCTACGAGCGCCAGAATGACGCGCTCCTCGGCGTGGGCAGCGCGCCGCGGATCGACATCGCGTGGCACACCAACCTCGCATACGTGCAAGCGCTTCGGTGGAGCGAGGGCGCGTGCAAGCCGATCGCCATGCGCGACGCGGATCTCGGCTGGACCAGCAAGATCATCGCGCCGAAGGGCGGGGCAGTGCGCAAGCTTGACGACCTGCGCGGCAAGCGCCTCGCGCTCGGCAGTCGCGACAGCGGTCACGCCGCGATCTTGCCAGCGCACTTCCTCGCTGCAGCGGGATTGATCGAGAACAAGGACTATCAATCAACTCGCTTCAATACTGATTTGGGCAAACACGGAGACACAGGCACCAGCGAAGTGGACGTGCTCAAAGCGGTCTTGGAGGGCAAGGCGGACGCAGGCGCGGTCGGCAGCCCGTTCTGGTCGGCCGTGCAGGAGAAGGGCTTGGTGCCGAAGGGCTCGGTCGAAGTGATATGGACCTCCGAGCCATACAATCATTGCATGTTCACCGGGCGCGCTGGCTTACCCGCCGAAACGTCGGAGGCGTTCACGCGGGCGCTGTTCGGTATGAGTTGGGACAACCCAGTTCATCGTCCGGTCCTAGAGGCCGAGGGCTTGAAGAAATGGATCGCCCCAAAGACGGACGGCTACGAGGCGCTCGTCTCTGCATGCGAGTCGCAGGGGTTCTTCAGCAGGGCCTGACGCTCATGCATCAATCTGCGATGCCGTTTTGGACCTCATGACTCGCGTTCTTGTTCAGCAGTTCATGCGTGTGATCGAGCGTGGCTTTGAGGCTTGATCGCAGCTCGGCCCGCTCTTCGGCACGCCCGGCGACACACTGTGGCGGTCTGGCAAAGTGATATCCCCAGCTCGGACGCTTACTCATCGTGCGTAGTGGAGGATCGTCTTGATGATCTTGTAACTAGCGCCGACAGTGCCGCGGACCGTCCCGGATACTTTGGATTGTCCGCCGCATCGCGCGTGACAACGAACGGGTACCTCGCGCACGCGGAGACCCTCGCGGTGGGCGCGCAGCATCAGCTCGATCGTGAACCCGTACGTACGATCAGTGAGCGCAAGGCGAGTCAGCGCGCTCATCGAGATCGCCTTGAACGGCGGCATGTCCGAGTATCGCGCTCCGGTCATCGCGCGCATCACGCGCGGCGCGAACCAGTTGCCGAAGCGCTGCGCGGGCGCCATCGCGCCACTCTCGACGAGGTGACGCGGGCGCACGCCGAGGCATAAATCAGCCTCGCTGGCGACGATCGGCGCGATGAGCTCGGCGGCGTCCGCGGGGTCGTCGCTGCCGTCCGCGTCGAGGAACAAGACGACCTCGGCGCCCATCACCCGCGCCTCTTCGACGCCCGAGAGGCACGCCGCGCCGTAGCCACGCTCCCTCTGCTCTTTGACACGCGCCCCTGCCTCGCGCGCTCGAGTGGCAGTTCTGTCTCGGCTGCCGTTGTCTACGACGACCGCCTGGATCCCGCTCGCGACGAGCTTGCCCACGACTGCGCCGACGGTCTCCTCCTCATCGAGCGCAGGGAGGACCGCGACGACCTTCATTGAACGATGACATCAATGGATTTGCGATCACTGACGACGCAACCTTCACTCGAGACGACGAGCGAATAGGTATACTTGCCCGCAGTGCTCGGCGCGCTCACGCTCGTCCTCCAAGCGCCATCCGGGAAACCAGTCCCTTGTACGCCTGCAGTCGGCGGATCGAGAGCGCGCGCGAAGTGCGTCGTGGGTTCTACCAAGAGCACCTCATCGCTGATGGGATCCTTCTTCGTCGGATCTGCGAACGTCGCCTGAGTGACCTGCGCAGAGAAGTCTAGCGCCCCGCCTGGCGCGACCTTCGTGGCGCTCGCGATGAAAGAGCCGACCATCGGTTTTGCGTCGAGCGGCCCTAGAGTCTCTACTAAAATGATCGCGTCGTTTGGGTGTGTGTAGGGGTCGACGACGTCCGTGCCATAAAAGTAGTTGTCTTGAAACGAGTGAACGCCCAACGGACCCCCCGGCACTCTTAGGGTGAGCTTTCCATTGCTGTCCGTCACCCCTGACAATGTGTAGTGCGGGTTGCCCTTCGACGTGTCTGCGATAGGTAGATAGCGACCCCCCACCTCTATGGCCACGAGCGAGCTCGTCATGGGTTGCCTGGTCTTTCCGTCCACGAGCTGCATGGTGACCACAGTAGGCCCGGTCCCGCCGGAGTCCGCCGAGCCGAGGAAACACCCGGAGAGGGAGAGCAAGACGATGCCTCGAAATGCGCGCATACTCGAGCATACGTCGAAGTGGCTCCGAGAGTTTCTGAAACCAATGCATCGCCACTGCGTAGATCCGCGGTGAGGCTCGCTGTTGCCCTAATTTTAGCCTCGATCGCGTGCTCGTCGTCACCGCCCACGGCCAGCGGCCCGCAGTGTCGACCGGGTGACGTGAACATCCAGAGGCACGGCACGGACTGCGCCTGCTGTCACACGGACGAGTTTGGCGTGGCGGGCTCCGTCGATCTCACAGGTCCCGCCGTCTACGAAGTTCGCGTCACCGCCCGAGACGGCGCGGAGCTCGTCATGACACCCAACGAATATGGCAATTTCTTTCGCCACTATCAACCTGCACCACCTTTGCGCGCTCGAGTCATCGGCCCCAACGGCACGCGCGAAATGATAGGTGATGCACCCAACGGGTCTTGCAACTCATGTCATCAATCCGGCGGCTCCGCGAGCATACTGAGCGGCCGCTGAAGCTACAGGGGTTCTCCTTATTTATAGTGAGTTCTTTGGGGAGCCCCATTGGCTACGCGCAATGAAACACGCTCTGTAGTGCATCTCCGTGTTTGCGCTCTTCGGCGGCCGCGCGTTCGGCAATCTCGAATGCTTTGGCGAGCGGGAAGATCTCTCGTGTGAGTAATAGATCGGAGTCTTCGGCGCCAACGGGGTGCCAGAACACTCCCTCGGCCGTGATGGTGATCTCAGGCATCATGTCGACGCGAGCGAGCGCGACACCATCGCGCGCCAAGCCTCGCAACGCCACGCGGCGGATCACACGATCCTCGGAGGCGACGCCGCGGTCGTCCAAGAACGCGACGAAGCGCCGCTCCTCGTCGTCGGTCGACAGGGTGGCAGCGAGCCTCACGCGGAAGCCCGCGGCGATCATCGCGTCTGCGCCACGCAGCGCGCGCTCCCAAGTGCCTCTGCCGCGATGAAGATCGTGCAGGCCGGGATCAGGGCTGTCTAGGCTGATTTGCAGCTTGATTCGCGATCGGTCGAGCGCCACGATCTCTTCTTTTCGCGCGCCCTTCAAGAGCGCGCCATTCGTCAGAACAGTGACGGGCGCCGCCTGCGAGAGCA
Organism: Myxococcales bacterium; assembly: GCA_025362165.1. Taxonomy (GTDB): domain Bacteria; phylum Myxococcota_A; class Polyangia; order Polyangiales; family Polyangiaceae; genus JANYHY01. Next base: position 5,147 of record JANYHY010000090.1, read on the forward strand.
CGCGCAAGATCTCGGCGATGTCATCCAACAGCATAGGCTCGCCGCCCGTGACGAAGATGTCTCTCACGCCGAGCGCAGGCGCTTCCGCGGCGATCTTCGTGATCGCTTCGAGACCGAGCGCGCGCCTGGACGCTGTCGGCGACGAGCGCACACAGCAGTAGTCGCAAGAGAGGTTGCAATCGAAGTTCGTATACAACCAAAGGCGAGCACCCAATCGGCGCTCTTCTCTCTGAACGGCACTAGCGCTCGACGCACCAGGCGCCCCGTGGCGAATCACCCAGCGGGTAGAGTCTCCCTCGTGCGTTCGACTCACAATCACGTTGCCCGTCATACGAGACCAAGCCTCGAGCTCGTCTGCGAGAGCGAGCGTCGGACCCTCCAAAGCGAATAGTCCGCCTGCGGGCGTCCTGCGGAGCGCGTCGATCAACTCCAGCAATAGACCGTCTGCGAACGTGCGAGTTGCCTTGAGCTCGAGCGGCGCGGCGAGACGGGGAGTCTCCATCAGGAGAGCATCCCGCGAGCGCGCAGCTCCTCGTTTGCCTCATCAGTGCGGTCGATCGGTGTCTCCCCGCGCGCCCACGCGACGAGCTCCCGCGCGCCATCCGCGAAGCTCACAGTCGCTGCAAAGCCCATGAGGCGCTCTGCGAGGCTCACGTCCGCGAAGCAATGACGGATATCTCCCTGCCTGAATTGACCTGTAATGGAGGGTGCAATGTCCACTCCGAGCCCGCGCGCGAGCGCCTCTGCCACTTCGTGTATGCGCACGGAGCGTCCAGTGCCTATGTTGAAAGCCTTGTACCAAGCCGGTTCAGGCGCCACTGCTGCTGCGAGATTGGCGCGCACCACGTCGGAGACGTGAGTAAAATCTCTCAATTGAAGTCCATCCTCGAAGATCGTCGGGGCGCGACCATTGAGGAGACGCGACGCCATGATCGCCGCCACTCCAGTATAGGGATTGGAGAGCGCCTGCCGGGAGCCATAGGTGTTGAGATATCGAAGCGCCACGGTCGGCACCGCATGAGCGCGACCGAGGACCAGCGCCAGCTCCTCTTGCGCGCGCTTGGAGGTTCCATAGGTGCTCGTCGGCCTCAGTGGGTGAGTCTCCGAGGTCGGGATGGGAGTGACCTCTACGCCGCATCGCCGACAGATAGGCTCCCACTGTCGCTTGTCCAGGCGCTCCCGCGGGCGGTCCGCGGAGTCGAGCGCGCCGTGCTCGTCGCATGTGTACGCGCCGTCTCCATAGACCACCATCGACGACGACACGACCACGCGCGCAGGCTTCTTCGCTCTCGTCGCAATAGCCTCCATCAGAGTGGCAGTGCCCACGACATTGACGTCGGTATAACGCCGAATGTCGAACATGGATTGCCCATTACCGACCATCGCCGCGAGGTGAAAGACGACGTCCACGTCCTCGAGTGCGGCGTCGACTGTGGCGCGGTCTCGAACGTCACCAAGCATGAACTCAGCCTGTTTAGGCACGAATCGAGGCTCGCCCGTCGGGTGTGCCTGCGCGAGCAAGTCGTCCAGCACCCGCACGCGATTCCCTTGCGCGACGAGTGCGTCCGCGAGGTGAGAACCAATGAAGCCAGCGCCTCCAGTCACGAGCGCGAACATGCGACTACCTCTATCCTTGGCAATCATACTCAATCCAGCGCAGCGAAAGCGGCGCGGCACATCGCATAGAGGATCTGTTCGTCCTCGTCCTCGGGTCCTTTGTGGAAGGGCTCGTCGTGCGCGTCCACCGCGTTGGTGACATGGGCCACCACACCTAGGCGTGCGCCACGTGTTCGAGCGAAGGCGAACAGGGCGGCGGCTTGCATCTCGACCGCGAGCGCGCCCTCCGCCGCCCGGTGTGCGATTCGCTCGCGGGTCTCTCGGTAGGGCGCGTCCGTCGTCCACGCGAGGCCGCGCCGAATCGGCAACGAGACGGCCGCGAGCGCTCGAGTCAGCTCATCGGCCACTGCGGCGTCCCCTCGCACCGTTCGCGACGCTGCCAAGTAATGGAGGCTCGTCCCCTCGTCGCGAATGGCCTCGTCAATGACCACCAAGCTCGGCAGCGGTAACTGAGGATCAATTCTGCCCGCAGAGGTCAGGCCCAAGATGATCTTCGCGCCGCTCGCCAATAGCTGCTCTGCCACCAGCACCGCATAAGGCCCTCCGATGGTGCGAGCGAGGATACCGATCTGGCGACCATCGACCGAGAATCGGCCCATGGCAGTATGGAAGCACGCCCAAGTCTCGTGCTGAACCGTCAGCCCCTTGCGCGCGAGCTTGTCAGTCAGGTCTCCGTCGAACTCCAATACGCAGACGTCAGGCACACGCGTATGTGGCAGTCCGCGGAGCTCCTTCACCGCGCGAAGGAGCGCCTCCGGCGTGAACGCGGAGACCTCTTCAGGCGGATGTTCGAGGAGGGGTAGGGCAGTTGCCAGAGTGTGAGTATCCAATTCGCCGCTGTCGGTAACCGCACTAGCAGCGCGCCGCAATGCGTGCCCCTCGGAAATTGACCTCCCGTCCCCCGCACCTCTGGGCGATCAACGCCGCTCACTCTCGGCCAGTCGTGTCAGCAGTGAAATTGCAGGTGATCTATCTGGCGCTTTGTGTTTATGGTGCGCTCATGAGCCTCAAGCAAACGATCGCCCACCTCACTGAAGCTGCAATGCGCAACCTGACTGAAGAGATCGCACGAGCCATTCGCTCTGCCAGCTTCGATGAGGTCGCTGCGCTCAACGGTGGTGTTCACAAGGCCGCTGCTGCCGCCCCCAAGGCGAAGGCCTCAGCCAAAGCTGGCCCGAAGGCCGCCGCAGCACCCGCTGGTAGCAAACGCCGCGGTCGCCGTCCGCGCCGCTCTGCAGAGCAAATCAAAGCCACGCTCACTACCGTATTGGGTCTGCTCAAGAAGAGCCCCGGCCTCCGCAGTGAGCAGATCCAAAAGACCCTCAAGCTCGCAAAGAAGGACCTCGTCGGCCCCATCGCCGCAGGCCTCGAGGCGGGCAACTTGAAGAAGAAGGGCGAGCGCCGCGCGACCGCGTATTTCGCCGCCTGAGCTCCTAACACTACTGCCGCAGGTCGCGATTTTGGGCCTCTTTGACGGCCATCCGTCCTCACGTACAGCAGTACGTTCCGGGCGGATGTCCGCCGAATAGACCCAAACTCGCTTATTGCGGCAGCAGTGTTTTGCCTGGATCCGGCTGTGGAATTCTCGGTCGCCGTGAAGCTGCGGTAGTAGTGCTAAGACTGACTGACGTCTAATCCGTCACCGACTCTCTGCTCGCCGGCGGATTCTCGTTTGTTGCTCCTTGCTACTGGGACCCGCGAAGTGCGCATCGGAACCCGACGGTGTGTCCAGGAGTGTTCTGATAATCGTCATAGTAGTAAGACCAAGTCTGCGCCGTCTCGTCGACCTCGCCGTTCTTCTTTCCGATGTGTCGAGTGGCTGCTCGCAAGAAGGACGCTTGATCATGCCAAGACGCGCCACGGACGACGACATCGTCTCCTTTGGTGACGCAGACAGGATCAGTCGACAGCGGCGCGCTCCAACAGGTGCTTCCTTGCGGCGCGAAGTCGTCGAGCACCCACTCGCGTAGGTTGCCCGCGAGATCCACGATGGCGGAGGACCCGACCAAGACGCGGTCCCGCACCCCACCACCTGCGAGTGTGGGATTGTGGAGAGCATTGTCGTTGGTGGGGTTGCAGTTCAGAGGAATGGTTGGAATGAAGCGAGCGAACACGGCGTCCGCGCAAGTCGGCTCGTCCTCACCCCATGGATAGGTGGAAGACGCCAAGTCGCCAGCGACGTACTCCCATTGCGCTTCCGTGGGTAGGTCAGCTCCGAGGCTCTGACAGTAATTGCGCGCCGCTTGCCAGGTCAGGCAATTGACTGGCAATGAATCATAGGGTTCGCCAATTGGTTTTGAGCTGAACGTGCATGTGCCGGAGCTGCCGCCGCTGTCGTTCGGGTCGTCGTGCGACGCGAAGAAGGGATCGACGATCTGTCGCGCGACCCCTGAATTACGGTACTTGGAGACGATCACCTCTCCCGTGTC
>JANYHY010000094.1 GCA_025362165.1 Myxococcales bacterium
CTACTAGTCAAACGCCGACGGCGCCGCCACCCATCCCGAGTCACGGACCTTTTGACAACACCACGTAGCCGATCGGGATCGCGATGCCGATCGCGACCAAGATCGCGCCGCGTCCGAGTAGGCCTTTTTTCCCGGGGATCATGAACATTCCGCTCGTCGCCAAGAGCAAGAGGCCGGCGGCGTAGGCGTCCGCGAAGTAGGTCCACGCCTTCTTGCCGCGGTTCAGGTGGAGCCAGTTGGCGACTCGAATCAGAAAGCGCGGCTTCTGTCCTTCGTCCAAGACATGGCCTGCGTTCGTCACGTGCAGCGTTCGGTGATCGAGGACGACCGTGAGCTCCTCGCCGGCGCGGTACGTGTCCTTCGGCGTCTCGGCGATGCTCATGCGCTCGAGCACTTGCTTGGTCGCGGCGTCGTCATCGTTCGCGTCGATCGCGCCGATGTCTCGCTCCGATTGGAAGTTGTGGAAGTTGGGATCCCAGTCTTGGATGTGATTGACCGCGATACCGCTCGCCGCATACACGAACGTGAGACCCACCGCGACGTAGCCGACGTCTCGATGAATCGCTCTCACCCAAGGGCGCACTCGCAGCTTCGACGGAGGCTCGGCCATCAGGAGTAGCGCTCTTCCTTCCAAGGGTCGGCGTGGTTGCTGTATCCGCGCGTCTCCCAATAGCCCGGCACATCCACCGGTGAGAACCTGATCCCCGTGAGCCACTTGCTGCTCTTCCAGAAGTAAAGCTCGGGGACGAGCGCGCGCACGGGAGCTCCGTGGGCTTGAGGTATCGCCTGCCCCTCGTATTTGTGCGCGACCATCACGTTGGGTCTCAGCGCCTCGCGAAGCGGAACGTTCGAGGTGTAGCCATGCGCGGACTCGAAGATCACGTAGCGCGCGGTCGCCTTCAATTTAGCCTTCGCGGCGATGTCCGCGAGTTTTACGCCGGTCCAGTGACTGTCGAAGAGGCTCCACTTGGTGACGCAATGCACGTCGCATGTCTGGGTCGTCTGCGGGAGCGCGAGCAGCCCAGCGAAGTCCACGCTGAACGGCGCGTCGCACTCGCCATACACCTTGAGGCTGAACACCGCCGGGTTGGGATCGCCCTCCTCTCCACCCATGGGCTTGAGTCGTTGCAACAAGTGTTGATTCGGCGGCAAGCGGGGTCGACCGTCCGCCAACACCATCTTGCGGGCCTCACGAGTGCCTGCGTCATCGATGACGTAATACGCGCCACCCAACGCCGCGACGACTGTTCCACCGAGCGCCGCGCGCAGGAACGTTCGTCTGTCAGTCATCTTGGGTCGCAGGATTTCGCTCACCGAAACTCCATCTTCTTCATCGACAAGGGGCTTGTTCACGGGCTTGTTGAAGGTACGCGCGAGGCAACGTGATCGTTTCGCTCCCCGTTGGAGTACGTTTCCAGGTGCCCATGAGCGTGTTGATCGAAAAGGCTCGAAATAAGCAGTTTACGCCTGGTTTAAAGGATGGGCGCGCGATCGTACACCTGCTCGGAGGAGCAGATAAAGACGACGCCACCCACCTGGTGCGCGCGCTCGTTCGCATGGGAGAGCCAGCGCTGCGGCTCTGCTTGGAGGCCTCGCGCGGGACCGAGGGTGTGGAGCGCGCGCGCCTGCTCGAGGTGGTGGGCAAGCTCGCCAAGTCCACAGACTCGGAGGCTCGTGACTCGTTGATCGGTGCGCTCGAAGATACGACTCCGCGCGTCGTGAAGGTCGCCGCGCGTGCGCTCGGAAGGCTCGGCGCGCTGGGTGCGATCGATGCGGCGAGCAAGTCGATCGTCGAGAAGGCGCTCCTCGCCGCCAAGGATCGCGCGACGGCTCGAGATCTCGAAGAGACCGTGATCGAGGCGCTCGGCAAGGTGGGCGGCAAGGCCGCGCTAGACGTGATCGCGACCGAGGGCGAGTCGCGCGTGACGACCCGAGCCAAGGTGATGCTGGTGCGCGAGCTGGGTCGCGACGAAGAGTCCACGATTGATCCCACGCAGAAGGCCAGCGGCCCGATCGACGTTCGCTTTCACTGCCGTGAGGGACTCGAGAAGATCTTGCTCGAGCAGCTCGGCGGTCGCTTCCGCGCCAAGCGCATGGACATCGGCTTCGTCGACGCGCGCCTGGAGGATGTCCTCTCCACGGTGTTCGTCGCCCGATCTTTCACGATGATCACGTTCCCCGTGTGTGATCGCGCGTTGGGCGCTGACGAGATCGTCTCGGAGGCGGTGGCTCGCGAAATAACGAGCGCACGTTCACGCGCAGTTCTCAGTGCGTTCACTCGCGGCCGCGTGCGCTATCGCATCGAGTGGAAAGCGGGTGGGCATCGGCGTCGGGAGGTGTTCGACACCGCAGCCCGCGTCTCGGCGATCGATCCGGCGCTCGTCAATGATCCGACTCGCTCGACCTGGGAGGTCGGAGTCCTAGATCGCGGCGGCCGCCTGCGCATCGAGCTTCGACCCAAGGCGCTCGTCGATCCGCGCTTCGACTATCGCGTCGCAGAGGTGCCTGCCGCGAGTCACCCGACGATCGCCGCAGCCATAGTGCACGTCGGAGGCGCGCGAGCGCACGACGTGGTCTGGGATCCGTTCGTGGGCTCTGGCATGGAGCTCGTCGAGCGAGCGCGGAGCGGACCTTACGAGCGAATGTTCGGCACAGACACGAGCCCTAGCGCGATCGACGCGGCGAGGCAGAATCTAGCCTCCGCGAGCGTACAGAAGGTCACGCTGGAGAAGACCGACGCGCTCGTCGCGCGCATCCCCAACGTCACCTTGATCATCACCAACCCGCCGATGGGCCGTCGCATCACGCGCGGCGAGTCGTTAGACAAACTGCTCGTCCCGTTCGTCACGCACGCGGCCCGCACGCTCGTCACCGGAGGACGCATGGCGTGGATCACGCCGTCGCCGCGCGACACGGATCGCGCAGCGGAACGGGCAAAGCTCGAGATCGCACAGGCGTCCACCGTGGACATGGGCGGATTCCCCGGCGTCCTTCAGCTCTTGGTCAAGCGGTGAGAGAGCATGGATAAGCAAGCGCTCGCGCAGCTCATGGAGGAGCTGATCCCGTTCAACAAGTTCCTCGGCATCAAGTGCGTCACCATCGATCACGGCTTCGTGCGCATCGAGCTCCCATGGCGCACCGAGTTCATCGGCGACCCTATGCGCCCCGCCATGCACGGTGGTGTCATCAGCACGATGGCAGACGTCGCGGGCGGCATGGCGGTGTGGACGAGCCTGATGGATCCAAACGCGCGCGTCTCTACGATCGATCTGCGCGTGGACTACCTCCGACCAGGCCGTCTCGCGACGCTCGTCGCCGAGGGGCGCGTGGTTCGCACAGGCAATCGCGTGGCTGTCGTCGACGTGACGCTCTCTCAAGCCGACAAGCGCGAGGGAAGCCCCACTCCCTCAGAGGTGATCGCGACGGGCAAGGGCGTATACAATGTGAAGCTCGTCAAACCCCCGACCTCCAAGTGAGCTACTGATGACTCGCGCACGCCGCGCGTAGTGGGGAATATCCAACAATCAGCGCACGTAAATGCATGGGTGAACAAGCGCGTCTTCGTGGCCGGTGTCGCGATCGCGCTCGTTTTGGCCGGAATCGCGCGCACCGAGTCGACCGCGATGGTCTCCTTCAATGCTCCACACGTCGCTCGCCGGTCAGCCGCCACGACGACGCGCGATCTCGATCTCGCGCTCGCGAGCGACGTCGCGGCCAACACGACGCCGTTACTCATTGATAGCGCATTGAGAACAACGGGTGCGCACCTGCATTTTGGACTCAATCACCCCACTAGCCTGAAATTCGACGATCAGGAGCGCGAAGGCAACTGCATCGAATATGCAAACCTGTTCGCCCTCGTCTTCGATCGCATGGCCGCGAGAGCACACTCCACCGCCCGCGCCTATTCCGTGCATTCCACCGACGCGCGCCTACTGGGCCAAATGGTCCCCGGCCGAGGCATGGGAGAGCACGACTGGGCACTAGTGGTAGAGCCCACTCCCACCGGCGATAAACGCTATTACGTCGACCCAACCTTCTACGACATGCAGCTACCCTGGGACATCACGACGAGCGTCCACGGCCCGCTGATTCTCCCCGCTCAATAGTAAATCAACCTCGCCTCTTGATAGCCCGCACACGACAGCCTAAACGGTCGCCGTGTTTGGCAAGTCCCTGATCCTGGCGCTCACGGTCGCCGCTTGCGCGCACGAGCCCGCGACGGTCATCGCGGATGCTGAGCTCCCAGACGTCGATCTCGACGTACAGCCCGACACGCGCGATCTCGATGCCGAAGCCTGGGCCGAACGCGCTCGCAAGCTAGGTGAGATGCGGGCTCAGCTCGATGCCGGACATTGGACTGGCGCAATGCTCTACGCCACCGCTGTGCGCACCAGCGTGATGAGCTTGCCCGAGTGGCCGCCTGATGTTCCGCCCGATGGTGGAGTCGCGCCGCCGGCGCTGAGTGGTGTTCATCGATTGGGGTATCTGCGTCACGGCTCTCACGCACCAGTGTTCGACGAGCGCATCAAGAACGAAGACTGTCCCGATGGGTGGTTCGAGCTGCTCGAGGGCGGGTTCGTGTGCGG
>JANYHY010000106.1 GCA_025362165.1 Myxococcales bacterium
GTTGGAGGCTTCTGGGTTGTCTACTAGTTGACCCGCTCCCCGAGGGGTGGGTACCATTCTCAGATTGCGCGTCCAACGCTTGGACAGCGCCATTACCCGCGGGATTTGCGGGTCGAAGCACCGCCTTCACCACCGATGAGCGCCCTCACCTACGCCGCAGCACAACTCTTGCGCGTATTGCCCCGACGTCGCGTGAGCCGCGCCATGGGCATGCTCGCCGAGCACGAGTGGTCCTCACCGTTAGGACGCGCTGTCGTTGGGCTCTACTCGCGCGCATACGACATCGACACCGCCGAATGCGAGAAGACCGCTGGATGGCGCAGCTTCGACGAGTTCTTCACACGCGAGCTGAAGAACGGCGCGCGTCCGGTCGACGGCGATGACTCGGTGATCGTGAGCCCAGCGGACGGACGGGTAGAGTCGATCGGAGCCATCTCTTCGTCATCTACCTTCATGGTCAAGGGGCGCCCGTATCGCGTGGAGGAGCTCGTCGGCGATGCGACCGAAGCGCGGCGCTATGTCAACGGAGCGGGCTGCGTCGTGTATCTCTCGCCGCGCGACTATCACCGCGTGCACTCGCCTGTGCGAGGGCAGATCACCGAGATTCGCAGTCTCCCGGGCGACTACTACCCAGTGAACTCGATCGGCTTGCGGCACGTGAAGGACTTGTTCGCGATCAATCGTCGCGTGGCGATCTGCATCGATACGCCGGCGGATGTCGGGCTGGGCCGCGTGACGGTGGTGATGGTCGCGGCGATCGTCGTTGGTCGCATCACCGTCAGCGGCATTGACGCGCCGGATGTTCCTTTGGGGTTGCATCGGATGACGCCTCCTCGCGACGTCGAGCGCGGAGACGAGCTCGGCATCTTCCATCTTGGCTCGACCGCGGTCGTCTTCGTGGAGCAGCAAGCCGCTGGAAAATGGCTGACGGGCGAGGGCCCCATTCGATATGGACGGGGACTCGTCGAGCGTAGGGCGAATCGCAGCGCAACCATCGAGGCGCCATGACGGACGACCACCAAGCCGAGGCGAACGACGTCGCGGTAGGCGTCGAGCCTGCGGAGAACGGCGAAGCGCGCGTCGAGGATCAGTCTGCCGAGAACGGCGAGGAGCGCGAAGCGAAGCGAAAACGCAATCGCGCCAAGCTCGCGCTGCGCATACCCGACGATGAGATCGCGCGCCCGAGCTCGGTGATTCCTCCGCCTGTGGTCGCTGAGGCGGCGCCGTTCGAGCTGCCCATGTCGGACCTCGACGCCAAGCCGATCGTGCCGATGCGCATCGTGGATCTCGCGTCGCAGCCGCCCCCGCGTTCTGACGACGTCGCGACTAGTGCGGGAGGGCCGACCGCGCCTACCGTGGCGTTCACACAAGATCCGCCTCTGGTGATCCCGCCTGCACCAAACTCGGCGCAGCGCATCGACGAGAGCTGGACGCCGTTCCAACCGACGGCAGTCGACGCAGCGGAGGCCGCGGATCCGAAGGCGCGCCAGCCCTCGACCGATGACGTGTCAATCGACGTGTCGATGGACGATGACATGCCTAGCCCGCAAGCCGTCGCACCGGACGCCCAGCCGACGCTTCCGTTCTTACCGTCGAGCCCGACCGAAATTTCGCAAGACGACATGGTGCCGGAGGAGCTTCCGACCGAGCGCGTGATGATGAAGGCGACTCCATCTTCCGGCCCGCCACCGGCGATGGGCGTGGCAGTGGCGATCCCCGCTCCGCCGCGCGCGCCTTCCTTCGAGGTCCCACCAACGACGAAGATCCAAGAGGGTGCCGCAGGGATCGTCACGAGCGCCACTCTGGAGTCGAAGCCGTCGCGCCCGCCCGCCGCCGCGCTCGTCGATGATGCGGAGGCATCGAACATCCCTGAAGTGGAGCCCGATCTCAGCGAGCCGCCGAGCTCGCGTGGTGGAGGCTCCGACGAAGAGCTCGCGGCAGAAGACGTCGTGTCGGTCGAGCCAGCCGACAAGCCGATGGCGCGACCTTCGTCCTCGCCTCCGCCCGCGAAGACAGACACGATCTCGAAGCCCGCGCCGCCACCAGCGCCGCCCGCCTCAGGCAAAGCGCCGCTCGTGATCGTGCCCCCGGGCATCGTGCAGGCGACAGGACCGAGTGGGCTCGCGCCGCCGCAGGCGCTCGGCGATCCGCAGAAGCGCAAAGGCCGCCTCTGGTGGGAAGAGCTCTTCGGCGACGACTTCATCCGCACGATGGCAAAGATCACGGACGAGCAGATCGCCGCCGAGGTCGACTTCATCGAGGACAGCCTTGGCGTCGCCAAGGGCGGAACGATGCTGGATCTCGCGTGCGGCACGGGTCGCCACGCGATCGAGCTCGCGCGCCGCACCTACCAAGTCGTCGGCTTCGATCTCAGCCTCGCGATGCTCGCCCGCGCCGCCGAGGAGGCGCAAGAGCGCGATCAGAAGATCAACTTCGTGCAAGGCGACATGCGCGAGATCACGTTCGAGAACACCTTCGACGGCGTCTATTGCTGGAACACGAGCTTCGGCTTCTTCGAAGAGGAGAAGAACGCTCTCGTCTGCGGCAAGGTGCACAAATCACTGCGCGCGGGCGGTCAGTTCTTGCTCGACGTCATCAACCGCGACTTCATCATGCAGCAGTCCCCTTCCCTCGTATGGTTCGAAGGCGACGGTTGCATCTGCATGGACGAGATGTCGATGGACTGGATCACCAGTCGCATGAAGGTCAAGCGCACCATGATGCTCGACGACGGGCGCACCCGAGAGATCGAGTACTCGATCCGCGTCTACTCACTCCACGAGCTCGGCAAGCTCCTGCACGACCAGGGCTTCCGCGTCGCAGAGGTGAGCGGCCGCACTGCGACGCCTGGCGTCTTCTTTGGTGCGGCATCGCCCCGCGTCCTGATTCTTGCCGAAAAGAAGTAGCGAATTGGCCCCGCAGGATCGGCTGAGATCTTCGCGATCTGGGCGAGGCCCAGCGACCGCGTGGGACCACCACGTGGTCCTGCCCGGGCGCGTCGATGCCGTCAGTAGTGAGTAGCTACTCGGTCTTGGGTCCGGCGAACCGCTGCGTGATCGCGGGGATGTCAATCCCCGTCGCCGCGCGTAGCTGCTCTGCGGTCGCGATCGCCCTTCGCGCGAAGCTCGCGCCTTCTCCCGCCGAGCCGCTCGGAAGCACGGTGAGCTTCTTGATCGTCACCACCGCCTCGCCACCGCTCAACGCGCCCACGAGCGGCAACAGCTTCTGAAGCACGAGCACTTGCCGCGCGGCGTTGCCCGCCTTCTTGTACTGCTCGACGAGCGCCTTGAGGGCGGACGCTTGCGCCTTGCCTTGTTCGACGATTGTCGCCGCAGCGCCGCGCGCGTTCTCTTCGGCGGCCTTGCGATCGGCCTCCGCGGGCTGCACCACCTCGGCGTCCAGCTGACGTTGCACTTGCAACGCGCGCGCGCCTTGTCGTTCGATTTCGGCTTTAACCTGGGCGATCGTGGCGAACACCTCGCCCTCTGCTTCTGCGATCATGGCGACGCGCTTGCTGGTCGCGTCGGCGATTCGCTTCTTGTACTTCTGGCGCGAGATCTCGAGATCGGCGTCGATGCGCGCCACCTCTGAGCTCATGGCGTTGGAAGCTTTTTGAACCGCCGCGTCCGCTTGCGCGTTCGACTCCGCGATGGCCGCCGACTGTCTGACGGTCGATCCGCGAATACGACCTATCGAAGTGAGGTATCCGACGTCGTCCGCGACGTTCTGAATCTTCAGTGTCTCCAGCGCGAGCCCCATGCGGTGCATGTCATGGCCCGCCTCTTCGATGAGCGACTGCGCAAACCGCGTCTTGTCCTCGTTGACCTGCTCGGGCGTGAGCTGCGCGAGCACGCCGCGAAGATTTCCCTCCAGCGTCTCCTTCGCGATGCGCATCACCTCGGGGCGCGGGCGATCCAAGAAGCGCTCGATCGCGTTGTTGAGCAACGGCTCTTCACCGGCCACTTTGACGTTCGCCACTCCCACAACGTTGAGCGGAATGCCGCCGCGCGAATACGCATTACGGACCTCCACGTCGATCGTGAACATCGTCAAATCCAGGCTGTTGACGCGCTCGAGCAGCGGCACGCGCAAGCTGCGGCCGCCGCGGACTACGCGGTATCCATAGTCGCCTTTCGCGCCCGAGGCCTTTCGACCCGAGAAGATGAGCGCCTCGTTCGGAGTGCTCACATAGAGCAGATTGCGAACGATCAAGACGAGCACCAAGAAGACGATCAGCGCCGTGACGCCGAGGACGATGATGATCCCCATCATTGCACCGCCTTCTTGTTGTCGGGGTTGATGAGCGCGAGCACGTCGACGCCCATCGCGGCGCTCGTCTCGCCGAGCACGCGCGCGACCATGTGGGGGAACGCACCGGCCAGCGCGCTCATGGACTCGGCGTCTCCGCCGTCCACGACCTCGAGCGAAGACACTTCGATCTGGTTGACCCGCCGAATCGCCGCATAGACGATCTCGTCGAGCTGCTGGAGCACATAGACCTCTCGGCCTGCGCTGCCCGCGGCGGCCCACTCGCCGGCGACGATGCCGAGCGCTTCTGCCGTCGCCTTGCCGTTCTCGATCGTGGGCGCCGCTGCGCCTCTCGCACGCGCCGCGCTCGCGAGCGCCGCTGCCTCTGCCGGCAACACGGTGTCCACCTGTAGCGTGAGCTTCGCGAGCTCTGCTCTCAGTCGCTGCAGCTCCTGCTCCGCCTTGGCACGCGCCGTCTCCGCCGCGACAGCCGCTTCATACTCGATGCCTTTGGCTTCGGCCTCGAGCTTGGCGATCTCTGCTCTGAAATTGTTCTTCTTCTGCAAGACGAGCGACTCCGCCTGCTGCTGCGCGGACTCCGCTCTCGAGCGCGCAAGCGCGACCGCCTCATTGACCGTTTGCTCGGCTTGGTTCTCTGCGTTCTGCGCGTCGCGCAACATGGTAGCGATCTGCGCGCGCCCTAGATTCACGAGGTATTTCTGCTCGTCCGCGACGTGCTGCACCTTGAGAACGTCCAGCTCCAAACCGAGCTTGTCGAAGTCGTCTTTGGCGTTCTTGACGAGCGTCTCGGCGAACTTCAATCGATCTTCATTGACCTCTTCTGGAGTCAATTGACTCAACACTTCGCGCAGCACTCCTTCGAGTGTTTGTCGCGCGACGATTTGAATCTGCCCAGGGTTGACTCCCAAGAAGCGCTCCACCGCTTGCCGCACGTGCGTCGGATCCGTGGACACCTTCACGTTCGCGATCGCGTGCACGGCGAGCGGGATGCCGCCCTTCGAGAACGCGTTCGCGACAGAGACCTCCACGCCGAACAGACGAACGTCCATTCGAGACACCGTCTCGAGCAGCGGGATTCGGATGCCGCGACCTCCGTGCAGCACCTTGAAGCCAGCCTCGGTCCCGTCCGGCAGCTTGTGCTTGCGACCCGAGAAGATGAGGATCTCGTCTGGCGTGCAGATGTACAGGAAGCGCGAGATGATGAACGTCACCAGCAAGACGCCGATGATGACGCCGACGGCGATCCCCACGCCAAGCGTCAAATCAGCCGGATCAATGCCCAAGTCGATGCCGCCGTCCGATGCCGGATCAAGCGTGATTGTGGTCCCCATGCGCGGGAGCCTACACGTTATCCTTGACCGTGTCCGGCGCTGCTCGTGGCCGGCGTGAGTCCGCGATCGCGATGGTTCCCTGATGATTGTCTGAGCTGAGCGCGCGCGTCGCGCGGATGGCTAGGCTGGCCTGATGACGTCGCCTTCCGTGCTGATTGATCTCCTCCAGGACGAGGCGGTGCCTCTCCCCATTCTCCACGAGCGCTACGGGCCCATGTTGAAGCTCGTCGAAACTCTGTTGGGTGTCATCCCCAATTGCCGTGCGCGCCATCGCGACCATGATCAAAGAGAACTTCCTCGGCGATAACATCGCCCGCGACGACAAGCTGTCAGCGGGTCTGATCTATTCGCAGTTCGCGAGTGATGACGTGTTGACCGAAGAGTTGCGCGCGATGGGCGCAAAACAAACAGGGCCATTGCCAGTACAGTCCCTTGCGCGCGCCATTTCGCCGAGCCCTTCGGTGGTGGACGACGAAGTATTGAAGGAGTGTCGTGCGCTGTCACCCGCCGCGATCATCGAGGTCGTCACGTTCATCGGGCTGCTTCAATTGTTGCACCGCTTATCGAGCTATTTCCCGGCCAAGGTCTGAGCGGGTTAGTAGGATTGATACAACGTCGTCACTTCGTTCGCCGTGAGCACGCGGCTGTAAATGAGTACGTCGTTCATGAAGCCCTTGAAGGGCCATTGAAAGCTGTCTGCCGCCGCGACGTCGACGTTGGGTAAGTCCACGAGCGCGCCTGGCACGCCCGCGCCCGACTGCGCGACATTGCTTCCATTGACATAGAG
Organism: Myxococcales bacterium; assembly: GCA_025362165.1. Classification (GTDB taxonomy): domain Bacteria; phylum Myxococcota_A; class Polyangia; order Polyangiales; family Polyangiaceae; genus JANYHY01. Next base: position 6,388 of record JANYHY010000106.1, read on the forward strand.
GATCGCCTTGCCGCCTGCTGCGATCGTCCAGGCGACGTGGACCCATGTCGCCAATGGGAACGTGTAGGTCGAGATGGATTGATCCGAGTACATACCCGCGTCCCAGAACGGGTGGAGATTGGCGTCTATGAGAAAGCGTACTGTGCAGCAGTTGTCATAAGGACCGTTGAAGAGTGTTTGATAACTTCCAGTGCTCGGCTTGTCCAACTGCACCCAAGCGACGAAGGACGCGCCACCGCCACCAATGGCAATGGTGCTCCCATAAGTAAGATAGGAGCCGTTGCCGCCGCTGGCGCCCGAAAAATGGGGGCAACTGGCGAGCTTGCAGTTGCTAGAAAACCAGGTGACGTTCTTGAGAGCAGCCACACGGCCGTTGCCAGACGTGTCTCCGGCGGACGTGCCGATGGCGTCATCGAGCGCCCATCGCACTAGCAATCCGTTGGTGGGTACTTTCGGTGGCCCAACACAGACTCGATCCGCGTTCGCCGTGCACGCTGATTTCAAGTACTGCTGCGCCGGACAGTTGCCCGAGCATTGTTGACAAACGCGATCAGCGCTCGTGGTGCACGCGCTCGCTTGGTACTGACCCATCTGACAGGGCGGAGAGCAGGCGGCGCAAACACGGTTCGTGAGGGGTGTGCACGCGCTGCTCTCGAATTGATTTGCAGTGCACGGCCCCGAGCAGGTAGCGCACTTGGTGTCATTGGCAGTCGTGCAAGTGCTGGAGGCGAACTTCCCTTGTGGGCACACGGTGCACGCCGGGCATTGAGTATCTGCCGTAGCGGTGCATGCGGCGGATTGGAATGTGTCGGGACCGCAGGTGGAGCAATTGGAGCATTGAGTGACTGTGGTGGAGCTGCAGGCCGCGGATTGGAACTTGCCCGAGCCGCATGGCGCGCAGGCAGCGCACTGTTTGCCGTTGCCGAAGAAGCCCAGTCTACAGGCGCACACCGCGACTCCCGTGGTGTCCGTGCACGTCGCGTTGGCGTCGCAGTTCGTGGACTCGCACGGGCTCAACGAGGACGACGAGCAGGACGCCGTGACGACGGCGAGACCGGCGATGAGCAACGCGATGGAGCGGTGGACCATTGCCCGATTGTCGATCAAATCGCAGCGCGGCGCGAGAGTGATAGCGTGCCGCCATGAAAACACGCGCGGCGGTGGCCTACGAGGCGGGCAAGCCCTTGGTGATCGAGGAGGTCGAGCTCGACGGACCGAAGGCTGGAGAGGTGCTCGTCGAGATCAAAGCGTCAGGAGTTTGCCACACTGACGAGTTCACTCGATCCGGCGCCGATCCCGAGGGATTGTTCCCCGTCATCTTTGGCCACGAAGGCGCGGGCGTCGTGGTGGACGTTGGCGCGGGCGTGACGAGCGTCAAGAAGGGCGACCACGTCATTCCGCTCTACACACCCGAGTGTCGCGCGTGCAAATCCTGTCTCAGCCGCAAGACGAATCTTTGCACTGCAATCCGAGCGACTCAAGGCAAAGGCATGATGCCAGACGGCACGAGTCGCTTTCGAATCGGCAAGACTCCCATTCATCATTATATGGGCTGCTCGACGTTCTCGAACCACACAGTGCTCCCGGAGATCGCTCTCGCGAAGATCCGACACGACGCGCCGTTCGACAAAGCCTGTTACATCGGGTGCGGCGTGACGACGGGAGTGGGCGCCGTGCTCAACACCGCAAAGGTAGAACCAGGTGCGAACGTCGTCGTCTTCGGTCTCGGCGGCATCGGCCTCAATGTCGTCCAAGGGGCGCGAATCGCAGGCGCGGACAAGATCGTCGGAGTCGACATCAACCCTGCGCGCGAGGAATTGGCGCGCAAGTTCGGTCTCACTCATTTCGTCAATCCGAAGACAGTCAACGGTGATCTCGTCGCACACTTGGTGGAGCTCACCGGCGGAGGCGCAGACTATAGCTTCGAGTGCGTCGGCAACGTGGACCTCATGAGACAAGCCCTCGAGTGTTGTCATCGAGGTTGGGGAGTATCAGTCATTGTTGGAGTGGCCGGCGCCGGACAAGAAATCAAGACGAGGCCGTTTCAATTGGTAACGGGACGCGTCTGGAAGGGCACCGCATTCGGTGGAGTGCGCGGCAGGACCGAGGTGCCGCGCATCGTCGACTGGTATATGGATGGGAAGATCGATATCGACAGTCTCATTACTCATAAGTTGCCATTGGCAGAGATCAACAAGGCGTTCGACTTGATGCACTCTGGTGAGTCGATCCGCACTGTCATCGAATTCTAAAATCGCCGCTCGTACTTACGCAGACCCGGAGGGGTACGGCTGCTAGACTCGATCGCGATGCAGGGCTCGTGTCGCGACGTCGCGTGCGACCCAAGCACGACGTGCAACAACGGCGCGTGCGTTCCAGCGCAG
>JANYHY010000124.1 GCA_025362165.1 Myxococcales bacterium
CTCTGAATTTCTCTAGCCGCAGTTTGTCGTACCAAGGATCCTTATCAACCCCGAGTTGGGTCAGCTGCCAGTCAACGTCATGATTTCCCGGCACCAGAAGACGGTTCTTTACTTCCAGCTGATCGGCCAGGTCGGACAAGAACTTGACTCCGCTCTCCAACTCCGCCGAGTGACAAGTGGTTGAAATGTCGCCGGTGCAAATCAGCGTCCTTCGTTGCTTCGGAACGTGTGACACCAAGGTCTTGATCGCACTAGCAAGAACGTTCAGTCCGTAGTTACTCCCGGACACAGCGGGCGTCGTAGACAATACGCGCAATTCCGGATAATTGTTATCGGGCCCGGCATGCAGGTCGCTGTCTAGGATTATGGCAATGGGTTGCACGTTCAAAGTCCTTCGATCTTAGCGGTCAACTCAAGCCTGCAGCGTCACAGTCCACGGTGCGCGCAAGTGCAGTTGTGCGAGCTTAACTTCCAACTCTTCCCGCTCCCGATTCCGCCCCAACGGCACCCCTGCCTCTCCGATCATGCCTGCCTGTCTCGCAACAGCGATCGCGTCTTCCATACGACCGGCAGTCAACAGCCCAACGATCTCAACATCAATGCGAGAGAGCGACAACGACGCGAGCCGAAAATCCGCGAACGCTTCCCATACTACAGGGCACCACCTCTTGACGATGTTCTCACCGATGATCGTAGCGTATTGCCGGATCTCGTGTTGCGCATGTGGATCCATTCGCAGCGACAAGAAGTGTAATAGATTATGAAGGTCGATCTTCCAATATGCCTCTGTGTATGTCGACAGGGTAAGGTCCTTGCGCGCTTGCTCGCGCGCCACGCCTGCCGCAAGACGGCGCTCATACACCTGTCGTGTCAGTTCGTGGAGATTGCGCTCATCTTGAGAGAGGACTGCTCCGGTGCTGGCGTCAAGAAAGGTCCCGCTTCCCTGCCGATTTGCGTCGGACTGCGCTCGCCACTCCGTTGTCTCTGTCGTTTGAGCAGAATCGATCGCTACAGAGTATCGCGTCGAATACTCGTTTACGTTAGCCATCCGATGACGGATCCATTGTCTCCAGCAGTCCATCGGAACTCGAACGTGGTGTACCGGCCCGCGTTGCGCGCGGGAGATTGTCCCGTAGTGGCATCGTGAAATCCGGCGGGCCGCAAACGCAGAGCATCGCCTGGGCTTTGCCCCCCGCTGCGCGGGTCCCCCCAGAGGGGCTGCGCCCCCCGCTCCGCGGGTCCCCCCGACCCGCCCGGTCGGAGCCCCTCCCTGGCCTGGGCATCGACACGGAGCAGGGCGACACTGTGGTGATGTCGTAGCTCGGCGGCTCGAGGCCGCGGTCGGGGTCTCCGACCGGGCGGGTCACCGCGGGTTCTCAGGCCGCGGCCTCGAGCCGCCGAGCTACGCGCTGTGCGTTCCGTTCCCGCTCACGGTGTAGGGGTGGGAACGGGAACGGACCAACGGTCGCCGGCACGCGCGATGGTGCCCATGGCGACGAGGCGCGTGAGAGCCTCGCCGAGCCGCTCGTTGCGCACGCGCAGCTTGTCGCGCAGGACGCTTCGGCCGAGCGGCTCGCCAGCGGCAGCGAGCGTGGACACGATCAAGTGCTCGAGCTCATCCGTGCCGCGGTCGGACACCTCGCCGGGCACGACGAGGTCGAGATAGGCCTCGCCGTCGTGGAGGGGGACGAGCCGCAGCGCGAAGGGCTCGGGCGCCGCGGCGGCGCGATGCTCGATGGAGAGGGTGAGCGTGCCCTGCTGTCTGCGCAGATACAGGTTGGAGTCGCCCCAGGCATGCAGATCGCCGGAGCCGCGGAGGTTCTGGCCGGCCTGTCCGCCGCTGCCGTTCTTGCGCGCGTGGTGGACGACGAGCACGGCCACGTCGAGATCGCGCTGCAACGCGCGCAGGTAGCCGAGCACAGCGGACACCTGCCCGGCGTCGTTCTCGTCGATGCGGTGCAGGCGCACGAAGGGGTCGAGCACGAGCAGCCGAGGCGCCACGCGACGCACCGTGCGGGTCAATCGGTCCTGATCGCGGGCGCGATCGATCCGCACGGTGGGCGCGGTGATGACATCGATGGGCAGCGAGCCGAGCCCGAGGCCCCGGTGCGAGCAGAGGCCCAGGAGACGGGCCTTGACGATCGCGGCGCTGTCCTCGGCCATGTAGAGCATTACCGAGCCAGGGTCCTCGACGGCGAAGCGGCTGAGACAGGGTTTGCCGCTCGCGACGGACACGGCGAGCTCGAGCGCGAGCCAGGACTTGCAGCACTTGGGGGCGCCGCCGAGGATCCCGACCGCGGCGCGCCCCCAGAGCGAGTGGACGAGCCACTGCTCGGTCTCGTCCGCATCCGCGAGGTGGGCGGCGCGGACGAAGGGCAAGACGTCGTCATCGTCGCTCACGTCGCCCCGGTCTCGTCGAGCGCGGCCTGGAGGGTGGGCTCATCGAGGAAGGCTTGTCCGCGCCCGTGGGCGATGCGGAGCGCGGCGCGGAGGATCCTCGAGGCGACGCGGAGCACGCCGCGGCAGGCGCGGAAGAGCATCTCGAAGGCAGGATCGCTGAGGACCTTCTGCGTGGCGCCGGCGGCCTTGAAGGCGTGGTCGACGGCGGCGGCGAAGGTGTCGCGATCGAGCGGCTCGAGGCGGATCTCGGCGGCGATGCGCGTGGCGAGCGCGGCGTGCTGGTGCATGTGGAGCCGGCGCGTGAGCGGGGGCAGCCCGACGAGCCAGAGGGTGAGCAGATCGCGGCTGTCGAAGGCGAAGTTGAGGAAGCCGGAGAGGTCGAGCAGGAAGGCGTCGGAGAGGTGCTGCGCCTCGTCGATGACGACGACGGGCGCGGTGCTGCGCTCGTCGACCAGGTGGACGAGGGCCTTCTTGATGTCGGCCCAGAGCTGGCCGCGTCGATGGGAGGGCTTGACGCCGAGCTCAGCGGCGATGGACCGGTACAGATCGAGCGGCGACACGGTGGTGTCGCAGTAGTAGAGGACGAGGTAGTCGGGCCTGGGCAACGCCATGCACAGGTTGCGGATCCCCGTCGTCTTGCCGACGCCGGCCTCGGAGGTGAGGAGGCCGAGCCCGGGGTCATCGATGAGCTGCTGGAAGCTCCTCGCGAGCCGGCCGTAGCCGGCCGACTTGTCGTAGCAGGTCTTGCCCTGCGCATCCTTGGGGAGCGGGTAGTGGGTGAGACTGAAGCGGTGTTTCTCGGACATGCTCATTCCTCCTCGTCGTCTTCGTTGTCGTCATGCGGGTCAGCACCCGTGAGCCGGGTGCGCCGGTAGTGCTCGTCTTCGATCAGCGCGAGTGGATCGAGGCCGCTCGGGGTCGCGTCCGGCGCGGGCTCGCCCGTGAGGCGACGCCGATGGCGCGTCATGTTGCGCAGCCGGTCGAGCGGCACGGTGTCGCACACGAAGCGGCCGTCCACGAAGACCCGCGGCAGCGCCGTCTCGTCGGCCGGATCGAAGCGCAGCTCGACGAGCTTCTTGCAGAGCTCCGGGCGCACCTCGAGGAAGCCGCCGCGAAAGCGCACGGTGCCGTCCTTGCGGACGAGGCGCTCCGCGCGGTGGAGGAAGACCTCGTCGAGATCGACGCCGCGGGGCACGGGCCGGATCTCGGCGACCTCCGCGAGCAGGTGCTCGCGCGGAGCCCGGCGCGTCGTGTCGTGCTCGCGGGCGTGGTACTCCGCGCCGAGCCAGGCCCAGTGCTTGGCATTGAGCTCCGCGAGCGGAAGGGGCGTGTCCGGTAGCTCGTCGAAGACCTCCTCACGCCAGGTCCTGTGCCAGCGCTCGATCACCCCTTTCGCCTCGGCGTCCTGCACGCCGGCGTGGAGCAGGTGAATGCCGAGGTCGGCGCAGATGAAGCGCAACGACCAGGCGATGTAGGCCGAGCCGCGGTCGACGTAGTACGCGCGCGGGAGGCCGTACTTGAGGATGGCCTGCTTGAGCCCGTACTCCTGGGCCTCGGCGCCCTCCGAGAGCGTGAAGTAGCTGTGCAGGATGAAGCGCGTCGCGTTGTCGATCTGCGAGAGCATGTAGCTCTTGCGCACGCGCCCGTCGGGCGCGATCACCAGCGGCCCGTGCAGCGCATCGCCGACCCACAGGTCCCCCGCGTGCTCGGCGATGAAGCTGCGCCGTTCGGCCGACGGTCCGCGCAGCGGGCGCGCAGAGACGCCGGCGAGGGAGAGGAGTCGGTGCACGCTCGAGCGCGAGAGCGTGCCCGGCTTCACCTTCCTGGCTCGCTCGAGCATCCGGATGATCCGGCGGATCGAGCGGCGCGGCTTCTCCCGCTTCGCGCGGAGGATGAGCTCGGCGACGTCCGGCGCGATCGCGCGGCTCTGCCCGCAGTCCGAGCGCGTGTCCGGATGCAGCGCCTCGAAGCCGCCGTGCTTGTGCGCGTAGTACCAGCTCTCGACGGTGCGGGCCGAGAGCTCCACGACCTTCCCGTCTGGCATCTGGTGCACGCGCGCGGCGATCTCCTTGAAGAGCTGCACCCGGTCACCGTGCTCCAGGCGCGCGCTCACGAGCGCGCCGAGCACACCGAGGCGCCAGAGCGCGATGGCGCGCTTCGCCTTGTCGTCCATGGCCCTTGGATACCGAGAGGCTGCGGCCACAAACGGTGGGATCGATCGAGGGCGCCGCGCTGTCCCACGGGCACGCGGCGCTCGCCGAGCACTACATGAGACGAATCCCCCGCTCGAGTCTGTGGACGAGCGCCGCGAGATCGGCGAGATGGCGCCCCGGCGGCGGCATCGCCATCTGCGCATGAACGTCGACCAGCGCCAGACGCGTGGCGGCGAGGCCGGTGCGCTTGGCGATCGCCTCGAGCAGCACGCCGCTGCTGGTCGCCAGGAGCAGGACGAGCTGCTTGACCGCAGAGGCGAGGCGCTCGCGCCACCGCCGCGCGGTCCGCCTGGGGACCGGCGCCGGGGCGGGCGGTGGCGGCGCGCGCGTCCTCACCGTCCGCTCGACGGTCGGCCAGACCCGCCACAGATTGCGCGCAAGGAACGCAGGCAGGATGCGCCACGTGGCCTCGCACGACGCGTCGGCGCAGATGTAGCGGACGATGATGATCACCGGCGGCAGGCCCGGCTCGCCGTACGGGGTGCGCTGCGGGTAGTCGTGAACGTGCAGCACGCGGCCTCTGCAGCGCGGGCACTCGCACGGCCGATACCCGTCGGGATCGGCGACGCGTTGACGATGCGTGGCGAGGTCGTGCACGTCCTCGGCGATCAGCGTGCCGCCCTTGTATCTCGACGCGCGCGAACGGATCAGGCAGTCTTCCGGCTCAGGAGGAGGAGGCCGATGGTCGGTCATGGGTCGCTCCGGTTGGCTTCACAACCCCGAAGAGACCCGCCTCCTCCGCTTTCGTCGACTTCTTGGCGCACGCCCGTCTCGTCCCACACTGCACACGGCGTGACGGACCGCTGAGCGCGCGGAGGCCTCTACACCAGCGCGGGACGGCCGCTCAGGAACGGCTCAGCCAAGCGCGGGGCGGAACAGATCTGCACCGCACGGTGCAGTGCGACGGCACGCCGACGCTCTCGTTCCTGGAGCGCGCCGGCGGGGGCAGGTCCTCCACGACCTTGATCACGACCTCCGTCATCGAGCTGCCTGTTCCGCCCCGCGCTTGGCTGAGCCGTTCCTGAGCGGCCGTCCCGCGCTGGTGTAGAGACCTCCGCGCGCTCAGCGGTCCGTCACGCCGTGTGCAGTGTGGGACGAGACGGGCGTGCGCCAAGAAGTCGACGAAAGCGGAGGAGGCGGGTCTCTTCGGGGTTGTGAAGCCAACCGGAGCGACC
>JANYHY010000125.1 GCA_025362165.1 Myxococcales bacterium
GCCTCGGCGACCGGCGCGGGCGTCGGGGGGGCGCTCGGATCGGCGATCGGCGTGACCTCGTAAAAGCCCGCGCGCTCACCGAGATACACCGCGCGCCCTTCGAGGATCGGCACGAGCAGCGTGTCCCCCGCCGGCTTCTTCAGCGTCGCCTGCGAGCCGGATCCCGCGATCGGGACCCGCCACACGTCGCCCGTGCGGAAGCTCGAGAGGTACGACGCGTCTTCATCGGTGAACCAGTCGAGCGTGTTGAGCAAGAGCACAGGCCACGCGACGCGCAGCGGCAGATCGCTCTCGCGCACGTCGAAGCCCATCGCGACGAACTTGAAGCCGCCGCGCGTCCCCGCGACCAAGATCGGTCCGTCGACCGAAGCGCCGACGACCTTGTCTTGCGGATCGGGCTTGAGTTTGTGACCTCTCGCGATGTTGACCTGATCGAGCGCCGTGTAGCGGACGATCGGGTGCTTGCGATCGATCTTGTCGAAGCCCGGCGTGGTGATCGCCTCCTCCACTTTCACGGGTGACCCTGGGCCTCGCGGATCCAAGTAGAACGCGGGCATGCGCGGCGGGTTGGTCGGCGTGACTTGGTCGAAGACCACCGAGTCGAAGCGCACTGCGCCCGACGCGTACTTGTTCGCGTACTCGACGGGAGTCGCCATCGTCACGTCGAGGTACTCGTCCAACAACAGCGCGGCCTCGAGGTAGGTGTTGCCTAGCGTGACCACGAGGATCTTCGCGCGGCGACGCTCGGGCAACAGCGCATACGCGCGATCATCGGCGGGTAACGAGTCCTTCGTCTCGCCGATGGGCAACAGCTTCGCCTCGAGCGTGCGGCTCGCTCCAGACAAGTTCGGATAGAAGCGCGCGAGGGCTTCTTTTGGCTGCAATCGGAGCTTCGTGACATCCACGAGGTTGCCATCGCCGAGGAGCGAGAGCTCGATGTCGGCGACTGTGTCGTTGGTGTTGGTCACCTCGAGCATCACCTCGTAGCGGCTCTTGTCGAGCGGGTAGCGGCGCACGGAGAACTGCGTGATGCCGACGTTCTCTTTGCCCTTGCCGACGGACATGTAGCTGATCTTCACGTCGCCCAGATGCACCGCGCCGATCGAGTCGCTCGCGGGGCCGAGGTCACCGTCGCTGACGACGACGATCTCTGCGTTGTCCACGCCGCGCAGCGTGTCTGTCGCGAAGCGGAGCGCTCGAGGGAAGTCAGCGCGGGCCTCGGTCGGCTTGATCGCGTCGACGGCGCGCTCGAGCTCACTCGTATCTCCAGACATCGGGCCGAGCGGTGTGACAGCTGCGTCCATCTGCGCGACGAGCATGCGATCGCTGCCGCCCATCCCGCGGATCAGGGCTTTTACCTGGTCTTTGGCCACGTCCAGGCGAGTCGGTGACACGTCAACCGCTTGCATCGACGCGCTCGCGTCTACGAGCACGACGAGGTTGCGACCCTTGATGAGCGCCGCCGCCGCGCGCGGATCTCCAAGCGCGAGGATGAGCAACGCGAGCAACGCGAGCTGCAAGAGCAACGAGAGCAAGCGCTTTAGCTTGGAGAAGAGGCTGGTCGCCTCTTTGTCCTTCAAGATGCGCTGCCAGAGTATGGAGAACGGCACCGGCACCGTGCGCCGGCGGAGCTTCAAGATGTAGAGAGCCAACACCGCCAGTCCAGCGATGGCGAAGATCCCAGCGAGCGTAGCGAACGGCAGACCAGCGAGGATCACCGCAGAAACCCGCCCCTTCGGAAGACACGCAAGATGAGCTGGTCGAACGCGATGCCGACGTCAGCTGTGATGTACGGCACGGTTCGCGTCGAGCAGAAGCGTTCGATCTCCTGGTTGTACTGCTTGTGAATCTCAGCGAACTTCTCGAGCACCTTCGGAGTGATCGTCACCTCGCGCTCGTCACCTGTCTCGCAGTCGTACAGCAGCACGTCGCCGAACAGTCCGGGCTTCTCCTCGCGCTTGTCCGTGACATGGACGACGAAGGGATCGAACTTGTTGTAGCGGAGAACGTTGATGCCCTTCTCGAAGCCGGCTGGATCGTAGAGATCGCTGATGAGCACCGCTAGGCCGCGTCTTTTGTGCTGCGCGACGAACGTCTTCATCGCGTCGCCCAAGTCCGTGACGCCTGCGGGCTCCAGCTGCTTGAGGAAACGGAACACCTTGAAGATGCGACCCTTGCCGCGCGTGTCCGGCATGCGCTCCATCACCTTGTCGCTCGTGGAGACGATGACGACGCGATCGAGGTTCGCCAGCCCAACGTACGCGAGCGCCGCGCACAGCTTCTTGGCGTAGCGGAGCTTGCGCCCGTCGCCGAACGCCATCGACGCGCTCGCGTCGACGATGAAGTAGATGGCGAGATCCTCTTCCTCTTCGTAGAGGCGCAAGAGGAGCTTGTCGAACTTCTGGTAGATGTTCCAATCGAGATAGCGGAAGTCGTCGCCTGGCTGATATTCGCGGTGATCGGCGAACTCGACACCGGACCCAGACTTCTTGGTGCGGCGCTCGGCGCGCATGCGGCCGGCGAACACCTTGCGGCTCACGAGCGCTAGGTAGTCGAGCTTGCGCTGGAACTCGTCGTCGAAGAGATCGTCGTCCGAGATCGCGCGTGCTGACTTCTTGGCTCCGCCTTTGAGGAGGTCAAGCAACCCCAACGGTCGCTCCGCCCTTCTTTGCAGACTTGTCCGCGAGACCGGGCTTGCCCTCCGCGATGTCCTTGATGACGGCGTCGATCACTTGGTCCGTCTTGACGCCCTCTGCCTCGCCCTCGAAGTTGAGGAGGATGCGGTGGCGAAGCGCGGGGTGAGCGACCGCGCGAACGTCGTCCACGCTCGCGGCGAAACGACCCTCGAAGAGAGCCCTGATCTTAGCCGCCAACAGCACCGACTGAGCGCCGCGAGGAGAGGCGCCGACGCGACCAAATTGCTTGCAGAGCGCAGGTGCATCCGGACCATCCGGGTGGGTCGCTTGAACGACACGAATCGCGTAGTCCTGCACGTGACGCGCGACCGGAACGCGACGCACGAGCTGCTGCATCTCCAAGATCGTCTTCTGATCGAGCACCGGCGTGGGCCGCGCCTTCGCCTCGCCTGTCGTCAGATCCAAGATCGCGTGGAGCTCGTCGCGGTTCGGGAACGGAACATTGAGCTTGAAGAGGAAGCGGTCCAGCTGCGCCTCGGGCAGCGGGTACGTGCCTTCCATCTCGAGCGGGTTCTGCGTCGCGAGCACGACGAACGGCTCCTCCAGCGTGTGTGTCACGTTCGCGATCGACACGCGGTGCTCGCCCATCGCCTCGAGCAGCGCGCTCTGCGTCTTCGGAGTCGCGCGGTTGATCTCGTCCGCGAGCATGATGTTCGTGAACACCGGCCCCTTGCGGAAGTAGAACGCCTTGCCGCCTTCTTTCTTGTCGTCGATGACCGTGGTGCCGAGGATGTCTGCTGGCATAAGGTCTGGCGTGAACTGCACGCGCGAGAACTGAAGCGACATCACCTCCGCGAGCGCGCGCACGAGCATCGTCTTGCCGAGGCCCGGGACGCCCTCGAGCAGCGCGTGACCGCCCGCGAGCAAGCATGTGAGCACGCCATCGACGACCTCCCTGTTGCCGACGATCGCCTTGCCGATCTCTTCGCGCACCGTGGTGATGCTCGCGCGAAACTTGTCGACCTCAGCCCGCACCTCTCCCGCGTCCACTTCGCTCATGCCCGTCTCCGTATGTCATGGCGGCGCCACTGCCCGCCCTCGATCAAGTCATTGTCCGTCGCGCGGCCGAATCAACTGGAAGTATCGGCGCACGTAGAAACGATAGCCACCAGGGATCTCGTCCTTGTTCAAGGCCTCTTCTGCGACCGTGTGATACTCGCGATAGACCTTCGTGTAACCGCGATTGCTGAAACCACGCTCGGCGGCGCCCTCGATCACTTGGCTGCGCGACTGGCCCTGACCGGTGTCTTGACCAGCGACCTGCGTGTCTTGCGTCCCCATGTTCGGGTTGGTCGCTTTGCCTTGCAGGTTGTCGTCGTGGCCCGTGCCCCAACCTGTACCGGGCTTGTCTCCGCCGTGTCCGCTGTTGCCGCCGTTCTGCCCGGAGCCGCCGTTCCCCTGCCCTTGGCCTTGGCCGTGAGAGATCATCAGGATCTTCTCGCCGTTCGGTCCGACGATCCATGTCTCCTGCGTACCGCCGCCTTGGCCCTGGCCTTGACCTTGTCCCGCGCCACCTTGGCCCTGCCCCTGTCCTTGTCCCTGGCCTTGTTGACCTTGGCCTTGTTGACCTTGGCCTTGTTGTCCCTGGCCTTGTTGCCCTTGGCCTTGTTGCCCTTGGCCTTGTTGACCTTGGCCGTCTTGCCCTTGACCCTGTTGACCTTGGCCTTGCTGGCCTTGGCCTTGCTGCGGATCGCCGCCCTGACCGCCCTGACCGTGCGCGTGCTGTTGGAACTTCACCAGGCGCACCATCTGCTGTTGGCCGCCTTGGCCTTGCTGGCGAAGCATCTCCTTGAGCTCTTGGAGCTTCTGGCGAAGCTGCTCCTTCTCTTGATCAGTCATCTGTTGCTCGGCCATCCGATTGATGTCCTCGGCGCCTTGATCGAGAT
>JANYHY010000163.1 GCA_025362165.1 Myxococcales bacterium
CGATCTCTCCGAGCGGCTTGCCGTCTGGATCGTACGCGAGCAAGACCGCAGCGGCGTCTGCGAGCGCGCACGCGACGATCCCTTCAGGCATCACTGCGACGCTCGTGAGCACGCGCTCGGACTCGGCGATCACATCCGTCCAACTCTCGAGCGCGCTCCACGACGCGCGAACGAGCCGGTAGTTGGGAGAGCCATCATTGGTGAAGATGTAGAGCGCGTCATCCTTCGGGATCGGCTCGAAGAGAGCGTCGCGCCCAGCAGCCACGGCGATCCATTCCGAGCTTGGGGCGTGGAGATCTCGCACATGGATCTCGCTGCGCTCCCAGCCCATGTGCACGCGAACGACGAGCCATCGACCGTTCGGTGACGTGAGCACGCTCGGCGCGTCCGTCTTGTCGCGATCCTCGCCGAAGATGCACGGATCGAGGCTGAAATCACGGCCGATCACGTGTTCGAAGACACGCGCGTAGTAGTTCTCTTCGCCCTTCGGGACAGTGCCCGGTGCGGGGTGGCGCGTGTAGAAGAAGCGATCGTGCGAGACCCACGCGACAGACGCGTGCCTCGTCCGAGGGATGGTGTCGGTGAGGTCTTCGTTGGTGGCGACGTCGCGCACGAACAGCGTGCTCTCTTCGCTGCCCTCTTGGCTGCGGCCCCACGCGAGGCGCGCCCCATCTCGCGACGGATACCACCAGTCGAGCGCGTCCGTGCCGTCGACTGAGAGCGCGGCGACGTCGATGAGCGAGCGGTCCACGCCCTCATGACCCACGCGCACGAGGAGCGACGGCTGCACCTGATCGCCCTCACGTCGTGTGTGAAAGTATCGCCTGCTGCCGTCGCCTCCGACTCGCACAGCAGGGCTCTGCGCGAAGCCGATCCGCAAGAGCTGCTCGACGCGCGCGCGGAGGAGATCCTTACCGGCGAAAGCGTCCACGTACGCCTCGGTCGCTTGGGTGTGCGCGTCGGTCCACTCGCGCACACGGTCGCTCTCGGAGTCCTCGAGCCAGCGGTACGGGTCGTCTTCCGTTTTGCTCACGTGCGGAGTGTACGGCAGGCAGCGGTGCTGCTACACGCGCGATTCGTGGAACGCCCGCTGATTCTCCTGTCCAATGACGACGGCCACTTCAGCCGCGGGATCCAGGCGATGCGAGCGGCGTTGTCCAAGATCGGCGACGTCGTCATCGCTGCGCCAGAGACCGAGCAATCCGCCGCGAGCCACGCGCTCAGCTTGCACAAGCCGCTTCGACTGCGGCGCGTGGAAGAAGGCGTGTTCGCCATCGATGGGACACCCGCAGACAGCGTGTATGTCGCGCTCCATGCGGACAACCGCGTCCTTCCGCGACGCCCTGATCTCGTCGTCTCTGGCCTCAATCATGGGATGAACCTCGGCCAAGACGTCTTCTATTCGGGAACGGTCGCGGCTGCGCGAGAGGGCGCCCTGCGTGGTCTCCCTGCGATCGCCGCGAGCGTGAACTTGAAGGCGGATTTCGCGGCCGCCGCAGAGGTCTGCGCCGGTCTCGCGTTGAAGATCCTCGCGCGTCCGATCCAAGACGCTGTGCTCGTGAACGTGAACATCCCGCGAGAGTGGCCGAACGGGATCCGCGCGACCAAGCTCGGATCGCGGCACTACGAGGAGGTCCTGGACTTTCGCAAGGATCCGCGAGGGCGCGAGTATCTGTGGATCGGCGGGCCCGGGGTTCGTCACGAGCCGGATCTGGGGAGCGACACGGACGCGTATGATCAGGGCGCGATCTCGCTCACGTCGCTCGTGCTCGACCTGACGTCGTCTGCGCACTCGACTTTGCTGAAGGAGCTCTCGACCTGACATGGCCAAGCAGCCGAAGACCCGCCCTCCTCACGCCGCCCGACGCGCTGTTCGGCGTCCACCAGCCAAGCCGATCGCGTCCTCGCCGGTCCTGCCGCCGATGACCGACTCGTTGGCGTATGCGCGCTCGCGCATCCGAGACGTCCCCGATTTCCCGAAGCCGGGGATCGTCTTCAAGGACATCACGCCGCTGCTCGCCAACCCGCGCGCGTTCCACATCGTGCTCGACTCGCTCGCGGAGCGCTTCATCGGCGAGCACATCGACGCGATTGTCGGCGTGGAGGCGCGAGGGTTCATCTTCGGTGGAGCGCTCGCAGCGCGCCTCAACGCGAGCTTCGTCCCCGCGCGAAAGCCCGGGAAATTGCCGGCCGCCGTGGATTGCGTGCGTTACGACACCGAGTACTCGACGGCCGAGCTCCAGATGCATCGCGGCTCGATCGTCGAGGACTCGCGCGTCGTCGTCGTGGACGATCTGCTCGCGACGGGGGGCACCGCGAAGGCGTCCGCGGAGCTCGTCAGGCATCAGGGCGGTCACGTGATCGCCTACGCGTTCGTCGTCGAGCTCAGCTTCCTAGGGGGCCGCGAGCGCCTGCTGCCGACTCGCGTCGAGAGCGCAATTCTCTACTAATTGATGCCGCCTTCGGCTGACATCAACGATCGGTGGGGGGCCGAAGGCACGCCCCAACTGTTCGCTTGCTTCTGTGCGGCAATGCGCACGATGATATCCCTCGATTAGGTCTTTGATGACTCAGCAGGCAAGCAGCCAAAGTCGTACGTCAGCGACGAAAGTCGCCAAGTGGCTCGTGGACAAAGGTCGCGCGGAAGACGCGGTGTCTTTGTTGGCTGCGTTCGCCGCGAATGGGCCGAATGACGCCGAGGGGCAGCAGCTGCTCGCCGAGGCTCTGCGCATCAACTCCGCGGCGGTCGTCGCGCGCCACGCGTTCGCGCACATGGAAGGCCTGCCCGGCAATCGACCCGAGCTCGACGCGGCGATCGCGAAGTGGAACGACGCGGAGGTTCAGAAGCTCCTGAAGGAGCTGAGTCAGCCGTCGTTCAATCGCGCGCAGGTCGGCTTCAACAACAACGTCAAATACAGCTCTCACGTTTATCACATCCAAACGGAGGACTCCGGCCTCAACAAGCCTCACGTCATCACGCACCTGTTCGCCGACGGCGGTCGCATCATCAAGAGCCACAAGCGCACTTACGCGAGCGAGCTTGGCCGCGCGGACGTCACTGCGTTCGTGCGCGCGCTGATGAAGGGCCAACAGATGGAGATGATCGTCGCGCTGCGCGACGGCAAGTTCGACGACATCATCGCCGGTAAGGCGATCGGTGGGATGACGACGCTCGAGGCGCCGCCGAACGTCGAGCTGAAGAAGCTGGCGAAGAAGACGGAGCCTCCGACTACCGCTCCAGTCGTCGCTCCGATCGCTGGGGCCGCGCCGAAGAAGCCTGCGATCCCGGTCGTTGAAGAGCATGCGGACGCGCTGAAGCTGGTCGCCGAGGCGCCACCGTTGCCGAATCAACCAATCTCTCTCGTGCGACCCCCAGAGGCAGAGGCCGTACCGCTGCTGCGTCCCCCGCGCGTGCGCTTCCGCATCCATGTGCTGCGCAGCTTGGTCGGCGGCCCAGACATCTACGAGCCCAAGGGCGACGAGATCGTGATGGGCAGCACGGGGGGCATCGCGCTACCCGGCGAGAAGTTCTGCCACCCGAGCGAGGCGATCCTCCGCTGGAAGAACGAGCAGCTCTGGCTCGAGGACATCGAGGGCGGAAATGGCGTGTTTTGGCGGGTGCGAACGCCTGTCGAGCTCGAGCCCGGCGACGAGTTCATCGTGGGTGATCAGCTGCTGCGCATCGAGAAGAACCCCACCGCAGACGACGGACCCGATCCGGATCCGACCTACTTCTACTCGTCACCGAAGTGGCCGTCGTCGTTCCGCGTCGTCCAGATCTACGAGGGAGGCGCGCCCGGCGCCACGGTCGTCGCGCGCGGCACCACGCTCACCATCGGCTCGGCCGTCGGCGATCTCGTCTTCAGCGACGACCCGCTCGTCAGCGAGCAGCACTGCTTCGTCGAAGAACAAGCCGGCTCGATCGTCGTCACCGATTTGCAGTCGCGCACCGGAGTGTTCGTCCGAGTGAAGGGCGAACAGCAGATCGATCACGGCGATCAGCTCGCGGTGGGCCGTACGCGGCTGGCAGTTGACTTGTCACCTTCCGGCAAAGTCTGACTCATCCAGTTAGTGCGTTCTCTTCGAGCAGCCTTCGTGGAGGACCAAGGCGATGACGGGGAGCATCATCGCGCGGGCGACGTCCACGCCGAAGCCTGCGGCGAGCGACGGTGCGTTCGCGCCTGCGAAGATGTCGTCGCGGAGCGAAGACCACAGAAATAGGCCGCTTCCGATATAGGTGTAGGCTGCACCTTTCTCGCAGCGCGTCGCCTCTGCGATGGTGAGATAGAGCGGGTAGACGTCGGTCGTGAAGGCCATGCCGAAGCCGATGACCTCGACGCTGTCGTTCGGCGAATCGAAGAGCACCCCAACGGTGCCGGTCGTCACCACGAGAGGGCCGCCCTTCGAGGAGCGGAACGAGAGCCCGACGCCGACATCGAACGACGTGAAGCCACGCAGCGGCGCGTCGGCCCTCGAGCCTGCGGCAGGTGGCACACCGACGAACGCGAGCCCCGTGCTGAGCTCCAGCCCTAGCCACGGCAGAAGCGATTTGAAGCGCAGCTGATCGTGGAAGCCGCCGATGACCGCTGACGACTTGAACGGTCCCGACCACCCGGTGCCCACAGCGAGCGCGCCGCGGAGATCGAACTCGGAGTCAGAAGCGCGCCCCGTCGACGCGAACAACAGTACGCCCGCGATCGCGGCAAAGGCACGCACGCACGACATCTACGTCAGACTCGCACGAATCTCCTTTTATCGAACGTGGCTCGCGAGGTCGTTGTAGTCGCCGTCCACGAGCGCGCCTTCGATGAAGCACTTCATCGAGCCGTCTTGGGCGATCAGCGC
>JANYHY010000169.1 GCA_025362165.1 Myxococcales bacterium
AGCAGCCCGCGCTTGGCCACCCCCGCGATCAAGGTAGATCTCCCTTCGGCGATTCGCTGTCGATTCGGATGGTCTCTGGCAACGGACCGTCCACGGTCTCGCCGAGCTCACGCGGCACCAAGAAGCCGCCGCGCTCCATCATCTTCGGATCCATGAGCATCCAGCGCCAGAGCTCGGCTTTCAGCCTGGACACGACGTCCAGGTGAATAGATGATACGTCAACTAACTCCGCAGGATCGCTCGTCGTGTCGAACAATCGATAGACCGGACCCGAGCGCGCAGGCATGTAGAGGAGCTTGTATCGCTCGTCTCTCACCATGCGATGCCGCGCGACAGTCGTCACCGCCGTCACTTCGTTGCGCAGCACGATCTCGTGATCGTGCGCGACGTCGATCTCGGTCAAGCGCGAGAGCGGCGGGTAGGGGAGGCGGAGCGCGTCAGGCAGGGCGGGCACGTCACCCATCCACAGCTCGGTCTCCGCATACGCGAGCGCAGGCGCGAGCGAGCGCCCTTCGAGCGCAGGTGCGAGCGAGCGACCGTCGAGATCGCTCGGAGGGGAAACCCCCAACAGCTCGTATATCGTCGCGGCCAGATCAACGTCGCGCACGATCGATCCCTCACGCCGCGGCTTGTTCTTGCGTGGATCGACGATCACGAGCGGCACGTGCGTCCCCTCGTCGCCGAACAAGTGATCGCCATGACCTTGCCCATGACCGTTGTCGAACAACGTCTCGCCGTGATCTGCGGTGACGATGATGATCGTGTTCTCCAGCAACCCTCGACGCTCGAGATGATCGATGAGGCGTTGCGCTGCGTCGTCGATGCTGAGCACCGCGCCGTCATAGAGCGCACGCACCTGCGCGACGTCCGCGGCGTCAGGGTCATCGTCGCCGCCTAGCCCGACAGGCTTGTGGTACTTGAAGCGACCCCGATAGTTCGGATCGGTGAACCGCGAGTAGTACGGCGCGGGCGCGGCGTACGGGAAGTGTGCGGTGGAGAAGAACACCGTGAGCATGAACGGCGAAGAGCGGAGTCGATCGATCTCGTCGGCAGCTTCATCGGCGAGCAGGTCCGCGCGCGCAGCTTCATTCCATTCGCGGATCACTGGGAACGCCGCGCGTCCGAGGCGCGAGTCGAGCAGCGGCATCATCGGCGTCTGACGCTCGATCGCTCGTGATCGAATGAGCTGGTGGAAGTTGAACGTCGGCGTGAGGACGTCGTCGAAGCCGAGATCCACGCGGCCGAAGATGTCGCCGGCGTAGTCGCTGATCACCGCCGTTCGATAGCCTTCCTTGCGTAGTCGCGCCGGCAGCGCATCCATGTCGCGCGCGCGATCCTCCCAGCGCGCGAACATGCTGCGCACGCCGTGGTGGTGCGCGTGCCTCCCCGTGAGGATCGTGACCCACGACGGGAACGTGCGCGGCAGAGAGACGTAGGCGCGATCAAAGCGGGTGCCGCGATCTGCGAGCGCGCAGAGGTGTGGCGTAGTTCGAGGATCGAGTCGATCGGCGCGCAGCGAGTCCGCCGCGAGGATGATCACGTTCGGCTTGCTCGCAGGAGCTGCGCTCGCAGAGGGGAGTCGAGAGACCACGAGCACACTGAGCGCCAGCGTCGCGAGAGGCGCCGCGATCGACGCGACCGCGCGCAGCGGCAGGAGCACGGTCACCGCACGAAGTCGTCGCGCGACTCGCCCTGGCAACGCGCGCCACCCCGACGGTGGTCCCGCGACGTAAAGCACCATCGCGGCGACGCCCAACCAAAAGCAGGCACGCGCGCCGATCAAGTCTGTCACCGTCACTTGAAGAGCGCGCCGCACACCGCCACGCGCGTAGAAGCTCTCGACGTAAGCCTGCGGCGCACAGGCCATGCCCCACGCGAAGAGCCACGCATGCACTGCGATGAGCACGATGAAGGTCGCCCGCGCGCGCTGCTTGCCCGCTCGGGATGAACGCCTCATCACGCGATCACGCAGCATGACCAATCCGGCGGAAAATAGGCCCAGCGACGCGCCGATGGCCGCTGCCGCGCAGGCGATCGCGATCGCCATTTTGCGGATGTCATCCGCGAAGTGCGCCGCGACCATCTCGCCGACCCCTCGCGCCTGCGGGCCGAGCGCGTGATCGTTGGCTTCGACGAAGGGCGCGCGTGAAGCCCAGGCCGTCAGCGCCAACAGATAGAGCGCGCCAATCACGGCCGGCTGAAGCAGCAGCCCGACGAGGGACCTCCGCACGAGCGAGAGCGCGGGCCTCACACGCACCAAATTACGGACCGACACTCAGACCGCTTACTCCAATTGTCGTCGCGCGGCGAACGACAACAACAAAGCAGATTGGCTTCGCCACCCCCAATTGTGCCTCGGATGGTATTGACCACGGCGTGCCCAAGGAGCTCCGCTGGACCGATGATCCTGCGCGCGCCGAGCTCCGTGCGATCTATGCGGAGGTCGACGCGCTCCTCGCGCCTTACTCGTGCGAAGGCTCGACCGAGTGCTGCGACTTCGCGATCACAGGCCGTGAGCCGATGCCAACCACACTGGAGCTGGTCGAGGTCCTTCACGCGACGAAGGCGATCGGCGGCCTCAACAAGAAGCGCTTGCCGTTGGCGAGCGACTCTCGCCGTTGCGCCTTCTTGAGCGGTGACAACCGGTGTCGGATCTACGCGAGCAGGCCGTTCGGTTGCCGCACGTACTTCTGTCACCGAGTCGTTGGGCCGGGCAAGCTCCCACGGGCTGAAATCCAGGCTCTTTCGCGTCGCGTGACCGCGTTGGCGGAGCGCACATTTCCGCGCGACCCCATGCCCAGACCACTCAGTCGCTCTCTCGACCAGGACCTCCGTGAGGTGATCTTGCGCTCGCGATGAGCGGGTTTTTTGGCAAAGCTCCGCCGGGTAAGTAGAGGTAGGACATGCCTTCTCGCGTCTTCAGCTTCCTGCTCGGCTTGATGCTGGTCATGGGAGCGAGCCACGCGGGCGCGACCTACAACGAGTGGCACCTCACAGGGAGTGACACGCGCGTCGTGATCGATCGTGACGCAAAGGCGGTCGTACAACAGCAAATCGGACTCAGAGTCGTCGCGGGTTCGATGCGGGCGCTCTCGCTACCGAGCTATCCGGCAGACGCGGTGTTCGAGCCCGGGGGGAAAGTCACCGCCGATGACGGTCGGACGTTCGCGCTGTCGGTGGGGAGAGATGGCGATGCCTTCGCGCAGGCGATCACGCAAGACGCGCTGAAACGTGGAGACTACACGTTCTCGTTTCGCTACCACATCGACCTCCGACAAGGCCGGATCGCACCGGACGGCGCGCTGACACGCGTCACCTTCGTCGCGCCGCCGCTGAATGAAGGCATCGACGGAGCGCGCGTCGTCTTCGATTTGCCCGCGTCACCCACCGAGCCGAGACTAGTCGTCGACGAACAAGGTGGCGTGCTCGCGACCGCGCGGCGAACCGCAGATCGGGACGAGTTGGAGTTGATTCGACCGCACGTGCCGCGAGGGGACTCGGTGACGTGGGTGATTCGCGTCGACCCCACCGCGCTCGCGGCGACCGCTCTCGTGGCCAAGGCACCCCTGATCGAGGCTAGGCGGCCTCTCGATCGCGCGCCCTTCATCGCGGCCGGCCTCGGGCTCCTCTACGCGTTGGCGTGGGCACACAAGCGCCGTTCCTTCTCGAGAGAGTGCGACCGATCGCGTGCACGCTTCCGCGGCTTGCCTGCGGGCGTTGGTTTCTTGATCGCACTCTCGGGTGTGGGCGGCGCCGTGTATGAGCGCACGCTCGGTCGTCCCATCCTCGCGGGCGCGCTCGTCGCGGTGACCACCGCAGCGCTCGTGCTGCGCGCGCACGTCAACGCGAACCCGCGCGGTCCAGGTCAGTGGGTCGCTCTTCGACCGCGCGACACGTTCGGCCGTGACGACTCCGGCAGCGCATGGGACGCGCATGCAACGGCTGGAAAACGCGCCTTGGCGACGCTCGCACTGATCACCACCATTGCGTCGTGGATGCTCGCTCGTCGTGGCGGTGAGTGGGACACGCCCTGGTTGCTCATGTTCGCAGTCGCGCCGATGTTCGTCACAGGTACGCGCGCACAGCTCACTGCTGGACCACGACGGCAAGCGTCCGTCTTGCGCGCGATCTACGAACGTCTCAGCGGCGACCCGTCGTTCAAGGTCACGCCGTGGGCGCGCATGCCTTCGCACTCAGCGCGTCCAGACGAAGTCCGCCTCCTCGTGCTGCCGCGTGCCCCCATCCCAGGTTTGTTCGGCGTCGAGGTCGCGACGGTGTGGGAACCGCGCGTGGGGACGCTCGTCCCGGGCACTGAGGTGCTCGTCCGTGTCCACGAGGACAGCCCTGCGTCGGCGAAGTTGGCCGCGATCGGCGCGAGCGCTCGACCCGGTCGCAAGCCGGAGGAGCGCGTCTTCTCATTTACGCCCGACTGGCCCTCCGACCGTTCCACGACCGCATTGGCCCGCTCTTGGGCTGAGCGGATGGTCGATCGACGCGTGCGTGATGCATGCATTTGGCTCGGCGGTGAAGAGCGCCGCGGCGCGAGCTCCACAGCCATCGCTTGAGCCCGCCAGGGGTCTTCCTTTGGCGCCCGGTCCGTTGCTAACGTGCGCGGACCTGATGTCCCACTGGCTCACCTCCGCGCTCGTCGTCTACGCCGAGTCGCTCATCGTCGGCAAGCGCGTGCTGGTCATCGCGCAGCTGGCTGAGGCCGCATCGGACCGGCTGGTGGCGATCGGCGCACGTAGCGTGCACCTCTTCGAGCCCACTCCGAGTGGTGAGCAAGGGCCGTCTCGCGTCGTGATCGCACCGCTTCCGAAGGGGGATTTCGACGTACGGGATGGCGCGTTCGATCTCGCGATCGTCCCCGATCTCGACGCTCTCCCCGACCCGCAGGTGTGGCTCGCGCGGCTCCGACGGATCCTTGGTGCCGAGGGCGCCCTCTTGGTCGCCACGCAGCGCGTCGAGCAGGAGGCGTACTACCGTCTCTACGACACGGTCGCCATGCAGTTCGCGAGCGTCGTGATGCACGCAGAGGTTCCGTTCTCTGGCGTCGTGCTGGCCGAGCTGGGGCGCACGGACGATGTCGA
Source organism: Myxococcales bacterium (assembly GCA_025362165.1). GTDB lineage: Bacteria > Myxococcota_A > Polyangia > Polyangiales > Polyangiaceae > JANYHY01. Next base: position 5,091 of record JANYHY010000169.1, read on the forward strand.
GGTCAGCGTGGATACGCAGCTCATGGACGAGCCACGCCCACCGCTAGCATTTGTCGCGCTCGCGTCGCAGTCGCCCGTGGGCCTTGCCCCTTATGCGATCATCGAGGCGCCCGCGGAGGTCCTACAAAAGTCTTTTGAAGCGACACCGTCGGAGCAGCCGATGGCGCTCGCTCAGGCACGCTTGCAGGTCGATCTACAGTCCACGCAGCTCGATGAAGAGCGCGCTGCGCGCCAGCACGTCGAGCATGAGCTCCACCGGATGAGCGACGTTCTTGCGGCTGAAAAATCGGCTCGGGCGACCGCGGAGCGCGCGGCAGAGTCGGCGATGGACGTCATGGTGCTGCGCGAGCGCGTCGCTGTGCTCGAGACGAGCCTCCAACTAGCAGAAGAGTCCGTCGAGGTGATCAGCGCCCGACTCGCCCGTACCGAAGAATCTCTTCAGAATAAGGCCGAGGAGGCGCTCGTCCTGCTCGCCGAGATCGACGCCGTGCGGAGCTTGCCACCGCCGTCGCTGCCTCCGCCCGAAGACGATCCGCGACTCGCCGAGCTCGTACAAGAGCTCGCGCACCTGCAGGAGATTCACGCCGCGGAGGTGCACACGTTCGAGCAACAGCTCCGCGCGCGCGCCGCGACCATCTCCGGACTCGAGCACGAGGCGCGGGTGCGTGAGCGGATGGCGCGCGAGCTCGTCGCGCACCTGGAGGAGGCCGACACGGCGTTGCGTCCGATCGTCGACGAGCGGCAAGTCGCAGAGCTCGAGAAGAAGCTCGACTTGGCCGCGATGGAGGCCGCGCGCCGACAGAGCGAGCTCGAAGCGCGGGCCTGGCGCATCGCGGAGCTCGAGACTCGTTTGGGGCAACAACCAGGGCGACCCGTCGAGTCCGAGGTCGACGCGCTTCGCCAAGCACTTACACAAGAGCATGCCGCCCGCATCGCAGCAGAGTCGGGGGAGGCCCTCCTCGAGGCTCGGCGCGAGCTCGAGCGCCAGTCTGCGCTCCTGCACCAACTGCAACAGCAGCGACGTTGACAGGCATGACTCGAGACTTACTTTTCACGCGGGACGCCGGCCGCGCCTGTGAGACGCACACATCATGAGCGAGAAGCGTTGCTACTATGAAGTCCTTGGCGTCGAGCGCGTCGCGCCACCCGAGGAGCTGCGGAAGGCCTACAAACGGGAGGCGCTACGCCACCACCCGGATCGAAACCCCAACGATCCGCAGGCCGAGGTGAACTTCAAAGAGGTCAATGAGGCCTACCAGGTCCTGTCCGACGACCAGAAGCGTCAGGTCTACGACCAGTTCGGGCACGCAGGACTCCAGGGCGGCGCTGGTGCTGGTGAAGGCGGCATCGGCGACATGTTCTCGCAGATGCAGGACCTGTTCAGCGAGATGTTCTCCGGCGGCTTCGGGTTCCAAGGACGCGGGCGTGGACGAGGCGGCGACCTGCGTGTTCAGCAGCGGCTGACCCTGATGGAAGCGGCGTTTGGCTGCAAGAAGGACGTGAACGTCCAAGCGCCGGGCGCGTGCGACGACTGCAGAGGGACGGGCGCCGCAGAGGGCAGCAAGCCCGAGGCGTGTGGGCCTTGCCGCGGTACGGGTCAGGTCACGAGCGCGCGCGGCTTCGTGATGTTCACCGCTCCATGCGCGCGCTGCCAGGGTCGCGGCGTGTTTGTGAAGACGCCCTGCAAGACGTGTCGCGGCGGCGGCGCGGTGAACAAGTCCAAGCGCGTCACGGTGTCTTTTCCCGCAGGCATCGACGCGGGCCAGCGACTACGCGTCCCGAGTCACGGGATGCCTGGGCCAAGCGGCGCCGGTGATCTCTATGTCGAGATCGATCTCGAAGAGGACCCGCGCTTCGAGCGTGATGGCGCCGACATCGTGACGCGCGCACACATCTCTCTCGCAGAGGCCGCGCTAGGCGCGGAAATCGAAGCGCACGCGCTCGAGGCCAAGACCGAAGACGCAAAGGTGAGCGTCACCATCGCGCCCGGCACTCAGCCCAATCACGTGATCACGTTGAAGGGCAAGGGCATCCCCCGCCTGGACGGACGCGGGCGCGGTTCGCTCGTCATCGAAGTGAAGGTCGACGTGCCCACGCAGCTCTCTGCCCGCGCGAAAGAGCTGCTGCGCGAGCTCGACAAAGAGCTGACCGACGCGAGCGCTTCACGCAAGCGAACGGCAGCCAAGTAGGTATTTACTTCTGCGGAGGCTTGTTGGCGTTGCAGTGGGCCGGTCGGACGGGCTCGGTCGTGTCGATCTCTCCGAGCATGTAGTAGGTGTCGTCAAAGCCCGCGTCCGCGGAGACCGTCGAGGGCTTCGGCATCACCGGCCCAACCTGCAGGCTCTGAGTCTGATCAGGAGCGGAGCACGCCGCCACCGATAGCGCGAGCGCCGCCGCGAAGAGGACCTGCCCCAACGAATTAGTTGCATACCGCACGCACATCCGCCCATCTTTCGCGGCAGATTCCATCAGGCGTTGGGCGTCTGCTTGAGTGCCAGCCGACAGATCGACCACGCGCTGGTCGCACCGATCGCAGTGGCGTGCCCCCGTAGTCGCTTGAGCGTCTCTGCGCATCTCCTCGAAAGATTCAGGGCACGGTTTGGCGATCGGGAGAGCGCGCATCAGACTTCTACACGTCATACGGTCCCCGCTTGGGTCTGTTCCCCATCTGATAGATTGCTCGGTGGTGGACTTCGACGCTCTTCGGCGA
>JANYHY010000171.1 GCA_025362165.1 Myxococcales bacterium
GTTGGCGATCCGCAGGACGAGCTGGTCTTGCCCATGTCGTATCTGATCGGACCAGGCACGTTCCGATACAAGGGCTACTCCGTGATGAGCCACGAGCGGCCCGGACTTCGAGCGGGTCCTGTGTGGAATCGCACCTGCATCTTCTGCCACAACACCCAGCCTTACCTCTCGACGATGCTCGGCGCGCTCCCTGGCGCGCGCGGCGTCTACCAAGGCGTCACAGTCGACGCGCTCCTTCCAGAGACGAAGCGTTGGCGCGACAGCGTGATCGACCAACCCGCGCTCGATCACGCGCTAGAGGCTGAAATAAGCCACTTCGGCGGTAGGCCCGATCGTCAACGATTGCTGCCGCAAGCGATCGACATGACGCGAGGCAACTTCGACGCGAGCGATCTGATCGAGGTCGGCATCGGGTGCGAGGCGTGTCACCTCGGGAGCAAAGCTCACGTCACGGATCCCAAGTCTCACCAGACGTCTCTCGTGCCGCGCGCCCCCTGGCTCGAAGTCGACACCAAGACGCGCGACGCCGACGAGCTTCGCGCTGCCAGCATCAACCACGCGTGCGCTCGCTGTCACCAGGTGCTCTTCTCTCACTACCCGTACACGTGGGAGGGCGGCGATCGAAACGGTCCTGCGCCCGCGGGAGGGAGCAACATCAACTCTGGCGAGGCGCGCGACTTCTTGCTTGGCGCGTGTTCGACGCGCGCCGATTGCACCGCATGCCACGATCCGCACTCCCCCGACAACTCTGCCATCGCCAAGCAGCTTGAAGGTCATGACGGCGACGCGGTGTGCACGAAGTGCCACGCGAAGTACCTCGGCGACGACGCGCTGCGGGCGCACTCGCACCATGATCCGGCCCACGACGGCGCGCGCTGCATGGGTTGTCACATGCCGCGCAAGAACATGTCGCTCGACGGCGCGCTGACTCGATATCACCGCATCGGGTCGCCGACCGATCGCGAAAGCAAATGGACCGGCCGCTCGAGTGCGCGCTCTGCCACGCCGACAAAACCGTACGCACGATCTTGGAGACGATGGAGAGCTGGTACGGCAAAAAATATGATCGAACGCTCCCAACGTTCTTGTACGGCAGCCTCGACGCGAACGTGCTCCAGGCGACGCTCGATCGCGGAAAGCCGCATGAACAAGCCGTGGCGCTGCAACTCCTCGGTGACGCGCGCCGCAAAGCGAGCGTGCAAGCGATGGCCCGCGAGCTGACCAACGAGTATCCTCTCGTGCGCACGTACGCGAAGGCCGCGCTCGAGAAGACAGTCGGCGAGAAGTCTCCCATCGACTTGAACAAGACCGACGAAGAGATCCGCGCGACCGCGGATGAATGGTTGAAGAGGCACCCGTGAAAATACTGATTCTGGCGAGCATGCTCATCGTGTCGTGCGCTTCGAACGAGTCCGTCAAGACACCAACGACCGACGCGCGCGCATCTGGAGTCAAGCCGAGCGTGGCGCACGGTTGGTACGAGGATGACTGGGCGGGCGCGCTGGCTGAAGCCAAGAAGCGGAACGTGCCGGTGTTCGTCGATGTGTGGGCGACGTGGTGTCACACGTGCCGATCGATGAAGACGTTCGTGCTCGAAGACAAATCGATGCCGTCCGATCGCTTCGTGTGGCTCGCGCTGGACGTGGACAAGCCGGTCAACGCCGGACCGTCCAGCAAGCTCGCGACCAGCGTGTTCCCAACCTATTACGTCGTCGACCCTTCGAACGAGTCGGTCGCGGGGATGTGGGTCGGCGGCGCGTCCATCCAGCAGATGCGCGCGTTCATGAGCGATGGTGAGCGCTCTTTCCGTAACGCGAAGGTCGCGCTGCCCGAGACCGATCCGCTGCACTGGCTCGTGATCGCGGATCGCGCTTCTATTTCGGGTGATCCTGCTTCTGCGGCGAACGCCTATGACAAAGCGTTGTCCATTGCGCCAGCGGATTGGAGTCGTCGCGCAGACGTGCTCGCCCTTCGTGTCGGCGCGCTCGAGGCGGCGAAGTCTTGGGGGCCGTGCGTGGACACGGCGCTCGCTTCGGCGTCGCTCGCGGGTCACACGTCCAGCGCGACCGATCTCACGTTCACAGCGCTCGACTCTTGCGCAGAGAATCTCCCGAAGGACGATCCGCGCCTCGGCAAGCTGCGCACGCTCGCGCGGTCCGTGGGTCATGAGGTCGCGACCGATCAAGACGCGGCGCTATCACCGGACGATCGCGGAGACGCGTGGAAGCTCGTCTGGGAAGCGGCGGAGCAGATGGGCGATCACCAAGCCGCGCTCGCCGCCGCCAAAGAGCGCGAGCAGGTCTTGGAGACCGCGGCAGCGCACGCGCCTGACTCGTGGACGGCGTCGCTCTACGACGGGACGAGGATGGAGACGCTGCTGTTCTTGGATCGCGCAGAGGAGGCGCGCGCGATGCTCGTCGATCACGAAGCCAAGCTCCCCGACGACTTCAATCCGCCGCACCGACTCGCGCGTGTGCTCGTGACGATGAAGCGTTACGACGACGGTCTCGCCGCCGCACGACGCGCGCTCGCGCTCGCGTATGGCCCACGAAAAGCCCTGGTCTACGTGGTGCTCGTGGATGCGCTCGTCGGCCGCGGAGACATCGAAGGCGCAAAGGCCGCGCTCGACGAAGACCTCGCGTACCTCAAGTCGTTGCCGCCTGGACAAGCGAGGCCTGCGTCGATAGCAGCCGCCGAGAAACGCAAGGCGACCCTCGTCACCCGCTAAGACGGAGATTTCACAGGAAGACGGGAAGACGGGAAGGTTGGAGAGATTGTCAGAGGCCGTTCTTCAGCGCGCTCTCACGAAAGTTCACGAGCAGGCCAGTTCAACCCCCAAACCTTCCCGTCTTCCCGTCTTCCTGTTCCATCTCTGCATCGGGTCGCCGACTGCGCTCAGCCTTCGGGTTCGTACATGGCGCTCATGACGTCGCTCACGAGAGACTCTGCTGTCTCGGTCGAGAGCTCGAGAGCGTCGATGAGTTGCAGATCGAACTCGAACTCTTCGTCGCTCGAGTCCATGTCGGCGAGAGAGATCGCGTGAGCGACTTTGTAGGCGATGGCGCGCGCTTCGACCGTGAGGCCCTTCGCGAGTTCGCGCAGGTGCTCATCGACGTCCTTTCGGTCGACGCGCGCGTTCATCTTGTCGAGCATGTCGTTGAGCTTGCGATCCGAGACAGGGGCGCCCTCGGAGGCCGGACCGGCGCGATAGGCGTCGCCGCCGCGCTTCGGCAGAGAGTCGAGCTTCTGCATGATCTGCCGAAACGCGTCTAGCTCCGAGTCCGCGAGCTTGTGGTCGGCCGCGATCGCGAGATAAGCGATCTCGAGGACGGAGTCCGTCTCGGCTTGGGTGAGCGGGACATCGTTGGGGATCACGCGCGCGGCTATCGCGGGAGCAGAGGTCATGACGGTGATGCTACAGCGAGCGCGAGACCAATGGGTAGGCTCTCGCCGTAGAACTCCGTGCGGTCCTCTTCGGTGACGATGACGATCTCGGTCAAGGGTCTGACCAGGTTGTCTTGCGCGCGCGCCTCGACGAGCTTGGTGCGTACGAGCTGCCTGACGCGCTCCGAGACATCGCGTGCGCGATCACCCGTGAGCCGCGCCATACGAGAGGCGGCGAGCGGAGCGGTCGACAGAGACGACCAATTTGCGGCGAGCAAGTGACCGAGCCAGCGCTCGGCGATCTCCGGCGAGACGACATGATGCGCGCTCGCGTAAGCCGGCAACCGCGCGCCCACGCGGCCGATCGAGGCCCAAATGCCGGGTGATGGCCCCAACCATGTTCGCTCGAGCAGCCACTCGCCAAGGTCAGCGCGACGCATCGCAGGGACGCGCTCGAGCGCTGCGCACAGCTCGATGAGCTCTCCTTCGGCGCGAGGTTGGAACTTCTTGTTGCGCGCGATCTTCTTCTCTTTGGGCGCGACGACTCCGTCGCACAGATCGCGGATCGCCTTCTGCGTCGCTTCGTCGAGGCCGCCTGCGATGCGTCGATACGCGACGAAGAATTGCTGCCAGCCCCGCGTCTCCTCGGGGAACCCAAGTCGCTCCAAGAAGAGCTTGCCCATCAGCGCGCTGCGGGCTTCATCTCCGGGCGCGCCATAGCCAGGTCGCAGGCATGTGCCCGCGAGCGCGAAGAACACTCGCTCGTGATCGACAGTGCGACGTCGCGAGCCAGGCACGCGAGAGACAGCGTCGAACAACGCGCGCGAGGTCACCGCGTCCCACCGCGAGCGCTCGCCGAGCAGGCGCTC
>JANYHY010000191.1 GCA_025362165.1 Myxococcales bacterium
CCGGCCTATACGGCGGGCGATAAGTCGGGCAGCATCGAGTGTTGATTCGGATCAACTGTCGTTTCTTTTGATACCGAGGCGCTTCATCTTGCTGGCCAGGGTTGTAGGTTTCACGCCGAGCATAGCGGCGGCCGGTCCGTAGATGTAATTGAAAAGAAGCGCTGATCGGCGCAGATCCGGGCAAAATGGGAGCATTTGTAACGTTCTGGGAGCTTCGGCCGTCCAACTAGAGCATGGGTGCGCGACGGCAGGTGATCGTCTGGTGGGGGACCGAGGTGGTCGCTGCGACGAGCTTCGATGGCGGGAGCGTCGTCGTCTTCGGTGACGGCTCCGATGTCGACGTGGTGCTGCCCGTGCCGCGCTTCACGCTCGCGCCCGACCAGGGGGGTGAGTTCGCGCTTGGCGACTTCGTCGTGCACGCGTCGCTCACGGATCAACAAGACGAGTTGGTGCGTTCGCCACGGCGGTTCGGCGCGGGGCGCTGGGGTCTCGTGTCTGCGGGCGCTCACCTCCTTGCGTTGTTCGCGCTCGCGACGGCTGCGCGGCTCGCGCCGACGGATCCAAAGCAGGAAGACGCGCGACGCTTGGATGCGATGAAGGGGTATCTCGCGCGCGTGGCGGAACACGACGACGAGTTCCAAGGCGGCATCTCTTCCACCAACGACACCCACACGATCACGGCAACGCACGAAGGCGACAATGCGAGCGCGTCCTTCGACGATCCGTTCGGCGACGACGGCGACGGCAACGGCCACGCGAACGCTCTCGCCAACGGCACTCGCGATCAGACGACCGGCAGACACCTCGACCAGAGCTCGCCATCGGATGCGAAGCTCGCTCGCAGCGACAGCGCGATCGCTGGCGGTGCAGTCGCCTCGCCTGGAGGCGGCAAAGGGAGCAACCACACTTCGGGCACGCCGAGTCGCCTCGCACCCAAGGTCGGAAACGAGACCGCGCTCGTAGACGGCAAATCGGCAGGACCGCACGGACGCATCGCGCGAGCCCATGGAGGTGAAGGCGGTGGAAGTGGAAGTGGCGCTGGAGGCGCGTCGAGCTGCGCGAAGTTCTATGGAGCTCCGCGCGATCCCAGCGCGACATGGATCGAGTTCGAGCTCACCGACAGCGCAGGCGGCCCCGTGGAGGGAGAACCCTACCGCGTGACTTTGCCCGACGGCACCGTCCGCGAAGGAAAGACCGACGCGCGCGGTCTCGTGTGCTTCACCGGCATCGCGAGCGGCAACGCACAAATCGAGTGGACCGGCACGTTAGGCAAACACGCAGTGTACGTAGGAAGCAGCGATCGACCGATCTGAGCCTCCAAACGCAATGAGAGCAGCAGCACACGCAACCCTCCGACTCGTCGAACATTCCGACGATGTTAGCGAGCTGCATGCCGCGTCGCGTGATGCGGCTTCGTGACAATCGCGCTCGATATTCTAACTATCGAGCAACAGGTTGCGGAACGGCTTGCGGTTCTTCCAACGATAGGTTCGAAAGTCCCTCTCGTCGGTCGACAGGATATGCCCAGTTCCAAGATCTTCTGCGGCGATGACGAGGGATGCGTCTGCTAAGTCCATGGGTAGATCGCGATACTTACGAACGAGCTCTGCGATACGCGGAAAGTGGGAGGCCTTCAGCTCGAAGAGCTCCACAGCCCCACGCGCTGCCGCATCGAGAAAGCGGAGCTCTGCATCGACACCCAGTCGCAGCATCAAGTGGCAAGTCTCGGTCAGGACAGGCCAAGTCACCACGAGAGGACCTCGCACCGCGGACGCTGCTCGCACCGCACGTGCATAGTGACGATCACGTCGGTTTGCGAGTGCGAGCCAAAAGCCAGTGTCAGCGAGGATCATCGGCGCTTGTTGGACGTCTTTACGGACAGCGAGGATGAGAGACGCTTCTTGTAAGTCGTCGAGAGATCACTCGGCCCTTCCACGCACCCCGTGAGGCCGACTTCATGCAGGAGCGCGCCGAGGGGTTGGGTCTCAGACGAGTCGAGACAATACTTGTTGAGCGCATCGTGAATGACCTCGGTCATGGACTTGCCGGTGCGCTGCTGCACTTTCTTCACCCTAGCGGCGAGATCCGCGTCGATGCGTGCGTTGAGGCGGAAGGCAGCTGTCATACATAATGTATGACACGTGGTCGATCCGACGTCAAAGGACAAGCACCCTCATAGCCGGTGCAGTGCGATGGTTCGCACGCAGTAGGTGCTGCCCTATTGCCGAGCGCCAACGCGCCGCCACCAGCTTGCGACGCCGCGCTATGTTGGGCGTCATCCACAGGGGTGCTCCATGTTTGGACTGCGCTACGCGTCTTTGCTGGCCGTGCTTGCCATCGCACTCGCTTGCGCCACGAGCAACCCTGCGCAACAGACCGCGACTGACGCCGCCCCCGCAGCCGACGCCGGCGACACGCTCTCGCCCGACGAGCGCAGCGGGTTCGACGGCAACACTCCAAGCGTGAACGCTTACATCGCGCTCGTGTCGATCACCGACCGAATGGTCAAGTTCGATCCGACCATCGACACGACCAAGAGGAGCGCGGGCCAGAACGCGCTCGCGATCGACGCGCAGACTGAGCACGACGCCGCGTCGTACGCTCGACGCTCTCGGAGTGCGATCAGGAACGGCGTTGCACCGAGCCGTGAACGCGACGATTCGCACACTCAAGAACGACAGACTGCCTGGCGCAGGCGACTTTAGTTCGCGCGAGGCGTGCCAAACTCCTGCTGTCGTTGATGTGCGGCATCAATTTCCGTCGGAATTTCCCCAGTGGAACCCGTGCGACTCGACGGCCTGGACGACAGCATCGAACGAGCTCCCTGACCCAAGTGCGTCCGCGATAAGCCTGCCCTCTTCGAGTGCACGAGCCGCTGCGTCGTCGAGCGAATAATAACGAAACTCATCCACGCCCACGAAGTTCGCCGCGGCGATCTGCAGCGCTGCCATCACCACACGATTGCCGCCGAACGCACCCGTTCCCCAATGGCCAGTGCATACGCGCAAGCGAGTCTTGGGCGCGGCCAACTCGGTCTCGATGCGCGCGGCTGCAAAGCCCGTGATCGCAGTCGCGAGAATCTCACTCAGCTCTTCCTTCCGGTAACGACCCCGTCCTTGGGGTGCCGCAATCGCGATGATGTTGCTCGTACGGCCTTCGAGTCTGCGAACGGCACCACGAATCGTCTCATCCGACGCGCGCGAGAGTTTGCGACCATAGATGCCTTCGGGTGCCGCTGGTGTCGGCCGCGTGTCGATCGCCCCCCATCGCTCCACGTTTCGAACCAACACTGGGGTGGGACCTGATTCGTGCGTCGACGCAGCAAACCCTTTGCCTGCTTTGAGCGCTTCTCGCAGGCACGCCAACGATGGGTGCTCGGCTACCTGAATCTCGTCTTGCGCGAACGCCGGCCCACCATAGAACGCGAACAGCTCTGGGTCGGCGAAGTTCACATGCCAAGCCATCACACCCGCACCAGGTTCCTCATAGTCGAACGGCCCCAACACACTCTCGACGACCACACGCGCGCTGCCTAGCTCGAGCCCATCTGTCGCGCTCGGCATCCAACGCGAGGCCGAAAGCGTTCCGCGAGGTCGCCGCTCACCACCGCCCATCGCGGCAAAGAGCGTTTGCTTGCACGGGTGGTGAAGTCGTGACGGGTGGTTGTCGTGAAGGTCAGTTGCGTCGAAGTCGATGCGATGCAGCAAGGTCGCCATGGCCCTCAAGCTAACGCCAGATTGAGTCTCGTCAACTCTAATTGAGTCGTTTTGACTCTGTGGCGCGTTACTGTCCGTGATAGGCCGTCAGCAAGCGCACCAGGCTTTGCCGTCGCCCATCCCGGTCATGCGGTTCGGCTCCGAGTTGCCTACTCGAGCGTGCTCCCGAGCAGAACCCCATCGGCCCAGTACTGGCCAGTATCGCCCGCGGGGCGCACGTCGTAGGTGCTGTCGCCCTCGAGCGGCGTCTGCGAAGCGGCCACCACGCGGGCACCATCCACCACGTCGCCGACGACGATATCGCCGGCATGCCGCCCATCCGCAAGCGGGTGACCCGCCGACGCGCGCACGACTCGGTCATCGGCGAGCGTGAGACGAACGATGCGATACTTTGTGGGCGCTTCCATGTGCCCTACGAGACGAACCGGCCGGGGCACTCTCCGACCTGACAGATCCGTGGTCCAGATGACGTCGCCGACGTGGAGCTCCGAGACGGGCACCTCGCCCAGGGGCGTCGCGATCCTCACCGTACCTGGAAGGCACTTCGGGCAGATCGGGTGTGCGGCCTGGCTCGACGTGGCCCAGTGGTAGCCGACGGGCGGGTCGTCGAGCCTGGCGACTGGTGGCCCGCAATTCTGCGCGCAGACATAGTCAGGCCCGGGCGATGGGCCACTACACGGTGATGCAGCGGGCGCCGAAGCCACGGGAGGCAAGGCCGGTGACGCGGTCGGAGCAGGCGCAGGATCCGCTGGCTTCGGCTCACAGGCCGTGAGGAGGACTAGCAAGGTTGCGAGGTTGGAGCGCATGGCATCACCCTATCCTGTCTTCCGCGACGACGAGCGCGGTCAGCGAGCGGTCCGACCGTTCTCGCAGCCTAACTAGGTGGTGCAGTTCGGGATCACCAACATGTATTCTCGATTCATTGGTGAGCACCCAGGTCGGCAAGACGAAGTACGCCTTGAGCTCACGCTGCTGGTGCGGCAGGTGAAGACGCTGATGGCCCTGTACCCCAACGAAAGGGGCCACCAGATCCTGCAGCACTTCGACCTAGCCATCAGCAACGCGGGCGGTAGCATCGTCCTGGGCGCGCTCGCCGCAAACATGGAGCTGGGCGAGATCGATCTCCCCAAGATCCGCACTCCATCTCCTCGTGCTCCAGCCTCAGTTGCGCGGGACCGATACGGCTACATCCACGCGGCCGATGGCGTGCGCCGCTTTGGTTGGATGGCTTACGACTCACCGAAAGCTCGAGCCAATGCCACTGATACGCTAGCTGTAAGGTTACAACCTTGGTTAGTCCCAGACGACCATGACTTCGGCGGGATTGGCGGGATTCACCAGGACTGGGAGTGTCGCCCCTTGGTAGATGCGACCCCCATCCCCGCGGACGACAGGTGTATCCAGGCTCATGTCCCAGGGCGGGCGGCCATCTAGCGCAATGCGAACTGCGAGTTGGAAGTTGGTCTCGCCATCCACCTGGAAGTTCGACTCGACATAACTGATCACGGTTGCTGTGCCACGAACACCCGACGTTCGAAGGCGTTGCGCACGTTCGAGCTTGCTTAGACCTCTGCGACCGAGAGTCACCAGCAGCACAGTGAGCGCACACCAGAACAACCCAAATGCTCCAACAGAGATTGCGCCTGCCATTCCCATACCGCGCGCACCATCGACCTCATCTCCCACCGCGAGACCTGCAACGAGCGTAAGCGCTGCAGCGATGAAACACCCCAGTGCGAAGAGCCCAAACAACCCACCGATCACGAGACAAACGATCGCGTTGGTTCGCTTGGCTCCTTCGACGTTGCGGCGCCCTCGCTCGATGATTTCTTGTCGTGGTGTCATCCAACAATACTCGCCCAGATGCCATTTTTCCCTGGCGATGCTTTGGTGATCCTTTGACGAGGGCAGTCGCCAATCAGCGCACGATTGCGCGCTTCTGATCATCAGAAGCAGAAATCTCGAGTCGATGAAGATCGCGCGCGGGTGTGGAGCGCGCGGGAGAGCTCGTGTTCGAGGCGAGGTCTCATCTCAGCACGAGCGACGTCGCGCGCGTGCTCGAGCAGACGAGCGACAAGACAGCACACGTCCCGGCCGTCATCGGCGTCACTCGTCAACTTGTCGAAGCGCTTCAGCGCGTCGTTGTACGACAGGGTTTGATTCGGCAGCGTGGCGAACTCGCGCATGTATTCGTCACACTCCGCAGCGCGGTTGTGATGGATGCCGAATGCGATGCTCCCTCCCAGCATCCTTTTGGGCCAAGGGCCCGCAACACCATGCGTGTATTCTTTCACGCATCAAGCGGCTCGTGGCGTAGTCCGAGCTCCGCTCTGAGCACTCACGTTCGCGATCGGAGCTGCGCCAGCAGGTCGGAGATCGGCACGGTCACGATGCTGGTGTGGCTGTCGGAGATGGCATACGGCACGATGAGGTGATCCTCGTGCCGGAACGCGCCGCACGAATAGACCACGTTGGGCACGTAGCCGTCGCGCTCCTCGAGATTTGGTATCAACATGGGCTCCGTCAGGTCGCCGATCACGCGTGATGGGTCCTCGAGATCGAGCAGCAGCGCGCCCATCCAGTACTGACGCATCGGACCTACGCCATGCGTCAGGAGAATCCAGCCCTCCTCGGTCTCGATGGGAGATCCACAGTTGCCCACCTGGACGATCTCCCACGGGTGCTTCGGTCCGTACACGAGCTTGGACTCGTTCCAGAAGTGGATGTTGTCGGACTTGAGGAGGTAGATGTTCTCACCATCGAGCCGCGACGCCATGACGAAGTGACCCCCGACCTTGCGCGGGAAGAGCGCCATTCCCTTGTTCTGCACGCACCGCCCGTTCAGCGTGTTGATCTTGAAGTGTCGGAAGTCAGTGGTCTCGATGAGCTGTGGAAGCACGCGAAAGCCGTTGTAGGCGGTGTACGTCGCGTAGTAGGTCACGCGCCCATCGGAATGGGTGTAACGCACGAAGCGGGCGTCCTCGATCCCGCGACTCTCGTTCTCGCTCACCGGAAAGATCACACGCTCCGAGAGTGCCGCATCGGGCGAGAACTCGATCTCGTAGTTCGAGTGCGCGAGCCAAAGCATGTTGTCGGCCAGCTCCTTGAACTGCGTCACGTTCTCGTGCGGCCGGCACCTCTCGATCGCGTAAGTCAGGTCGCTCGTCGTGAAGCGGCTGTCGAGAAGCGCGAGGACGGAGCCGGCAATAGGACGGTGCGCCTTCATCTCGATGAGCTTGAGGACGTAGCTCTCCTTGTCATAGAGCGCGTCGTCGACCGGTCGCGCGGTGAGCGCAAACCGTGTCGGCGGATCGACGGCGACACGATGCTCGGCGTCGATCGTGCCGGTACGGAACTCGATCGACGAGATATGGCCCTCGCCGCACGCCCGTAGGCTCATGACGAAGCGGGCTGCGCCGCGCGCCATCCCGTTCTGGTCGGGATGAAGGACCATCGACGGGTTGAAGAGCGCGACGGACTCGAGCGAATACTCGTTCGTGAAGTAGGCGCCGAGGAGCAGGCGCCGATCCTCGTTTGGCTCGCGGTGCTCGCCGGCGATGGCGCTCACGGTCGTGTAGTTCTGTCGGAAAATCCCCCGGATGTCTTTGTGGCGTTCTCGGTAGTCGGTCACGAGCGCGGCCACCATCGACGAGACCTGCGCGTCCGGCAGCGCTCGGACGCGCTCGATGATGCCGCGAAGCCTCGCCGGCGGGCCCGGAACGAAGGGGCGCGCGATGACGCGTCGAGCATCGGCCGCGAGTCGGATCGGCTGGCGAGTGACGTTCATACCTCCTTCTAGCCTTCTCACGCGATCAGCGTGCGGTAGAGCGCGAGATAGCGGTCTGCCATCTGGTCGACGGTGAAGCGTTCGAGAACCCTTGCGCGACACGCGGCGCGGTCGATCTCACCGATCCGGGCGACCGCGCGCACCGCACCTTCGAGGTCGTCGACGAGAAAACCCGTGACGCCGTGCTCAATCAGCTCGGGCATCGAGCCACGATTCTTGGCGATCACTGGCGTGCCACAAGCCATCGCCTCGATGACGGACAGACCGAAGGGCTCGTCGAAGTTGATCAGGTGGAGGAGGGCGTGCGCCGCGCCGAGCGTTCGCACGCGGACGTCGCCGCCGACCGAGCCGTTGTAGACGACCCGCGAGCCATCGACCGCGGGCGCCACTTCGCGGTCGTAGTAGCCCTGGTCCTGAATGATGCCTGCCATGACGAGGCGCCGTTCGGTTCGGCGCGCAACCTCGATCGCCTCGGCAGCGCCCTTGTCGGGATGGATGCGGCCGAAGAAGAGCAGCTCCTCACCGCCGACAGGGTCGAAAGGAAATGTCCCGAGCGGAACGCCATGATGGATCGTTGCGGCATACCTGAGACCTGGTTTTCGATCGGCGTCGCTGATCGCGACGTACGACACGCGATCCTGATAGCGCTCGAACGCCGGCATGATCCTCGACGACGAAAAGCCGTGGATGGTGGTAACGAGCGGTGTATCGACCAGACGTGAAAAACCGAGCGGCACGAAGTCGGCTTGGTTGTGAATGAGATCGAACTCGCGGGCACGCTCGAAGACATGCGCGACGTGAAGGAGCTCCCATACCTTGGCATCGACGCTCGGATCCTCGGAATAGGGCCGCGCGCAGACGCTCGCGAGGGTGCCGGCTGTGGTCGAGTCGGCAGTGGCGAACAGCGTCACGTCGACGCCACGCGCGACGAGGGCCTCGGTAAGGAGGCTCGTGACGAGCTCCCATGGACCGTAGTGTCGCGGAGGGGTCCGCCACGAGATCGGCGCGAGCATGGCGATACGCAACGGGTGGCTCCCTTCAGTCCGTCCCGAGGACGAGGCCTTCGTCGGGACGAAGCACGATCCGCGTCGCGGCGCGCACCGGCGGTGCATCGTCCTCGATGGTAGAGAGCAGCGGGCGCGCGTGGTGCGCCCAGCTCGGCAAGCAAAGCTCGCGAGGCCTAGCGCCGAAATTGAGCGCAATGAGTAGACGATCGCCATCGGAGCGACGCTCGTAAGCAAGTACGTCGTGCTCCTGGTGGTCACCGTCCAAAAGCGCGATGTCACCCACAGCGAGCGCCGGATGCGCGCGACGAAGCGCAAGCAGGCGACGATGGAGGGCCAGCGGCGATCCCGGCGCCTCCGAAAGCCGTGCGACGTTACGCGTGCGCCAGTCAGGATTCAGTGGAAGCCAGGGCGTACCGGAGGTGAAGCCTGCGCTGGCCGTCCCATCCCACGGCATCGGGGTGCGTGCGGGATCGCGGCCCAGACCGAGGCCGGGCTCGCGCAGCTCGCGCGGGTCCCTCACGTCGCTTGGCGGAATCTCGATGCGCCCGATCCCGAGCTCGTCACCGTAGTAGAGCGTCGGTGTCCCTCGCAGCGTGAGCAGCAGCATCGCCGCGACGCGCGCCTGCGCCTCGCCAAGCCTCGCGGCGATGCGCGGTCGATCATGATTGCCGAGCACCCAGTTGGGCCAGGCGCCGGGCGGTAGCGCGGCCTCGTATTCGGCAATCATCGTGGCGATCCCCTTCGCGTTCCAGGGCGCCTCGATGAGCTGGAAGTTGAACGGCAAGTGGACGCCCGCAATCTCGCGTCCGTAGTAGTGCATGAGTCGTTTTAGCGGCAGATAGATCTCCCCGATCAGCACGCGCTCGCCGTAAGAATCCGCGATGCGGCGCATCTCTCCGGCGATGACGTGGACCTCGGCCTGATCGGTCGAATGGATCTGGAGCACGCGGTGCATTTCGCCGAGACCGAGAGACGCGTCGTAGGCGGGATTCGGCGGGTTGTCCGGAAAGCCTTCGGCCTTGATGAGGTGCCAGAGCACGTCGATGCGAAAGCCGTCCACGCCCCGCGCGAACCAGAAGTGGAGAACATCGTACATCGCTTGGCGGACGACGGGATTGCGCCAGTTGAGGTCGGGCTGCTCCTTCAGGAACGCGTGGTAGTAGTACTGGCTGCTCGCCTCGTCCCATTCCCAGGCCGAGCCGCCGAAATCGCTGATCCAGTTGTTGGGCGGGCCACCTTCCGGCGCAGGATCGCGCCATAGATAGAAGTCACGCCTCGTGCTGCTCCGCGAGGCGCGGCTCTCGACGAACCACGGGTGCTGAGAGGAGGTGTGATTGGGGACGAAATCCAGGATCACCTTGATCTCGCGCGCGTGAGCCGCCGCGAGCAGGCGATCAAAATCGGCGAGCGTCCCGAAGCGCGGGTCGATATCGCAGTAGTCCGCGACGTCATAACCGAAGTCCGCCATCGGCGACGGAAAGCATGGCGAGATCCAGATCCCATCGACGCCGAGGTCGGCGAGATGATCGAGCCGCCGCTCGATCCCGGCGAGATCGCCGATGCCATCACCATTGTCGTCCTGGAACGAGCGCGGGTAGATCTGGTAAACGACGCCGCGCTGCCACCACAGAACATTCATGCGAAGCGCGCCTTCGGGATGTGAGTGATCCGGCACGCGAGATCGGCCTCGCCGGAAGCGACGATGTAGTGGTCTTTTGCGTCTGCTATGCCGGTCGTGAAGACGACCGGGCTCGGCAGGTACATCTGATGCGCGATCGAACGCGTGAGCTCGGGGTTCGCTTCGAGCAGGGGGATCTCGTCCTCCAGGCGGAGAACGCGGCTCGGATCCTCGAGATCGAGGAGCGCCCAGAAGCTGCGATAGACGCCGACCGCTTCGCGCGATTCGACGCCGTGATAGACGACGAGCCAGCCGTGCTCGGTGCGGATCGGCGGACTGCCACCACCGACCTTCGTGCTCGACGCCGAACCTTTGCGAGCGCGAATGCCGGGGCGGTCGAACGGCTTCCAGTGGAGCGCGTCGGGCGAGGCCGCGAGGTTGATCGAGGGACCGCCCGCCCAAGGGCTGCCCTCGGGATAGGCGAAGTAGACCTCGCCGAGCGGACGCGTGAGGGCAATGAAACGCCCTCCAATCTTGCCCTCGAACAGGACCATGTCCTTGTTTTGATGATCGAGAACGATGCCCGCGAGAGCATAGTGGAAGCCATCGGCGGAGATGTGGAGCGCGGTGCAGTGACGTTCGGCGCTGACCCCGCACGTCGTCATGTACCAGAGGTCGTCGACCTTGCTGATCCGCGCGTCCTCGACGCCATACTCCTGATAGGAAGCCGCGGGCTCGATCGCACGATCGTAATGCACGGCAACGATCTCTCGACCATCCGGCGTGAGCTCGACGGGAAGGAGCCAAGACAGCGAGGTCAGCGCCAGCAGTCGGTGGGAGCCGGGCGTGGTCCCGCAAACCGCGAAGTGACGCGGATCGGTCATGTCGACGGAGGCGAGCGCGTAATGGTCGAGAACGTAGCCCTCGGGCGTCCAGCGGATGGCGTGGACGTAGCCCTCCGAGATCGCCTCGCTCAGTGCCTCCGCGACCCGGACCATCATGAGGAGATTTCCGCTCGGCAGTCGTAGAAGCGCTGGATTGAACGCGCCGAGCACGTGCGTCGGCGCGTCGAGCGAGCGGCGGAGGGGCGACCTGCTCAGATCGACGTCGAGCGGCCGGAAGATCAGATAGTCGTCCCGGTCCTCCATTCGCGCGCCTCCGTCCCTTACGCGGTATTGCATCGAGCGCTCGCGCGGGCCAGCTCGTTCGGGAAAAGGCCCACCTTGCGCTCGCGGTAGAGCGGGGGCATGGTGGCCACCACGTGATGTGGTCGTCGGCCCGACGATCACGCGCGCGCAAGACTTCGGCTCTGATCCGCGGTCATTCGAGGATCATGAGCGAAAACGCCCGTCGCCAGAGGTCTATCCACACCATCGCGATGCTAGGCAATCATCTTCCGCGACGCTGCGGTATTGCGACATTCACGACCGATCTTATCGATGCCATCGATCGAGAAGTACCCGAGTTCGACTGCTTCGTTCTCGCGATGAACGATGCCGGCGCACAGCACGCCTACCCGCCACGCGTACGCTTCGAGGTTCCCCAGGGCGACATCGAAGCGTACCGCCGCGCTGCCGACTTCCTCAACGTGAGCTCCGCAGACGTCGTCTCCGTTCAGCACGAGTACGGCATTTTCGGGGGCAAGGCTGGCGCGCTCGTGCTCGAGCTGCTCCGCGATCTGACGATGCCTATCGTCACGACGCTCCACACGATCCTAGCCGCACCCGATCCGGCGCAGCGCGCAGTGATGGACGCGATCGTGGGCTTGTCCGAACGCATCGTCGTGATGAGCAGCGACGGCGCCGCGCTCGTCCGTGACGTGCACCGCGTAGACCCAGCAAAGATCGACCTCATCCCGCACGGAATTCCTATCCCGCCCGATCGCCCGAGCAAGGTCAAAGGATTCGTCGAGGGCCGCTCGGTCATCCTCACGTTCGGCCTCCTCTCGCCCGACAAGGGCATCGAGTATGTGATCGACGCGATGCCCGCGATCCTCGCCCGGCATCCGAACACCGTTTACATCGTGCTCGGCGCGACGCATCCACATGTCAAGCAGGAGCACGGCGAGGCCTACCGACAGAAGCTCCACACACGTGCGGAGCGCCTCGGCGTCGACGGGAACGTCATCTTTCACAATCGCTTCGTCAGTCAAGAGGAGCTCGTCGAGTTCCTCGGCGCCGCCGATCTCTACGTGACTCCGTACCTCAAGGAGGAGCAGAGCACGTCGGGCACGCTCGCCTACGCGGTCGGATGTGGGAAGGCGGTCATCTCCACGCCGTACCGTTACGCACGTGAGCTTCTCGCGGACGGTCGAGGCATTCTCGTCCCATGGCGTGACGCCGTGCAGATCGGGCGAGAGGTCATCGCTCTCCTCGACGATCCGTCGAAGCGCCGCGAGCTGCAGCAACGCGCGGCTGTCTTTGGGCGCTCCATGAGCTGGCCGCTCGTCGCTCGTCGCTATGTCGAGTCGTTCGAGCTAGCGCGGGGGGCGCACGAAGAACGCCGCCGAGCGGGGCTCGCCGCCAAGACACTCGCGAAGCGTCGCGCGGAGCTGCCGGAGATCGATCTCTCGCATGTCCGCCTCATGACCGACGACACGGGGATGCTCCAGCACGCGACGTTTGACATCCCTCGATACAGCGACGGGTACTGCCTCGACGACAACGCCCGCGCCCTCCTCCTGATGACGCACGTCGAGGAGACCGGCACTGTGGCGCCGCACTACCTTCGCGCCCTCGCGGCGCGCTATCTCGCCTTCGTGAACCACGCCTTCGACGAGAAGAGCGGACGGTTCAACAACTTCCTCACCTACGCGAGGAGCTGGCAGGACGGGCCGGGATCAGACGATAGCCATGGTCGCGCGCTTTGGGCGCTGGGAGCGGTCGTCGGGCGGTCCGCCGACCTCGGACGACGGGGCGTTGCAGCGCGCCTCTTCCATGGTGGTCTCCCGGCGGCGACGACGGACCTCGTCAGCCCGCGAGCGTGGGCCTATGCGCTGCTCGGCATCGACGAGTACCTCCGTGCATTCCCGAGTGACAGCAACGTCGAGTCGGTCCGAGCTGCCCTTGCGGCGAAGCTGATGTCGAGGTTCCGCGAATCGCAGAGCGCCGACTGGCCCTGGTTCGAGGATCGGCTCACGTACTGCAACGCGCGTCTCCCTCAGGCGCTCCTCGTGTCGTCGGCCCGCATGGGTGACGCGGAGATGGCCGACGTAGCCAAGCGCTCCTTGGAATGGCTTGTGAGCCAGCACGTCGCCCACGACGGCACTTTCGCTCCGGTGGGAACGAATGGCTTCTACGTGCGCGGCGAGCCGCGAGCGACCTTCGACCAGCAGCCCGTCGAGGCGTGCGCGATGGTCTCCGCGTGCCTCGATGCCCATCGAGTGACCGGACAGCCTCGCTGGCTCGATGAGGCGCGCCGAGCGTTCCATTGGTTTTTGGGTCAGAACGCGCTGGAGATGCAGGTCTACGACGCCAGGACGGGCGGCTGCCGCGACGGAATTCACATCGACCGGATGAACGAGAATCAGGGAGCGGAGTCCACCCTCTCGTTCCTCACCGCTCTTGCCGAAATGCGCGCCGCCGATCGCGTCGCACCGAAGCTCGTCCCCGCCGAGCCCTGAGCGCGCCGCCGTTGCGCGACGATGAGACCGACGCCGAGGCCTCCAATCGGGTCAGCGTCGAGGCCGCCCTCTCATCGAGCTTGGTGGCAGTCCGCTGTGCAAATGCGGCACTGCCGACGGCGCATCGGCTCGCGCGCATGAAGCAGAACGCGCGCGTCCTGGCGAGAAGGGGATTGTTGCGCGCAGATGTCACCGTCACCCGTGCCAGTCAAATCATGTGGGCGTATTCATCGCCGGAGCTCTATGACCTGTTCGTCGTTCGGCGTGGCTGGACGCCGCAGCAGCTCGGCGAGTTCGTCGGCAACGCGCTTGCAGCGGCGCAGCTCCCGATGAAGTGACGCATGCCGACGATCAGAACGACGATCACTGGGGCAAGATCTTCCAGAACTCAGCCGCCGCCAGCGCCATCGCCGACCGCCTCGTCCACCGCATCGCAGGCAAGTCACGCCGTAGCGATCAAGAGCTCGAGTAGGATCGCGCGACCCGCGATCGAAACGCGGCGCTTCTGGATGATCGCTTCCAATCACGGCTTTCACGTGACGACACGTCAGGTGGCAACAGCAAGCCTGCCCACGCAAGGTCGCTCGCGGTGGTAGGTCTCTTCGTGGTCGGGCGATTCGACGTATTGCACTGCCCCAAGTCCAAGGGCCGCATGCGCCTGCTACCTAACAGGTTGAAGGGACTGCAGCACGCCGATCACTTGGCGACCTTCATCACGGTGCCGTTCTTGTTGTTGGTCCAATAGGCGCTCTTCGCGTCGACTGCGATGCTCGTGGGAGCGCTCTGTCCCGACGCGAGAGTCGTCGGAGTGTTGTTGCAGCCCGCGATCGCGCACTTCTGAATAGTATTGCCGTTGACGTTGGCCCAATAGACATTGGTTGCGTCGATCGCGACTCCCGATGGATTGGAGAGCCCGGATGCGAGCGTCGTCGGCGCGTTGCTGCAGCCGCCGACCGCGCACTTCATGATGCTGCCCCCGTTGTAGGTGCTCCAATAGACGTTGGTCGCGTCGACCGCGATGCCGAGCGCGGTGTCTTGTGTCGTCGCGAGCGTGGTCGGCGCGTTGCCGCAACCGGCGATCCCGCATTTCATCACGCTACCGTTCCCGACCGCGTTGGTCCAATACACATAAGTCGCATCGAGAGCGATCGCCGCAGGACTGTTCAGCCCAGACACGAGCGTCGTCGGGTTGTTGTTGCAGTTGCCGCTCGCACACTTCAACAGATCGCCCGCGCCGTAATGACTCCAATAGAGATTGGTCGCGTCAGCGGCGATGTTCTCCGAGAACTGCCCAGTAGCGAGCGACGACGGCGTGCCGTTGCAGCCACCGACGGCGCATTTCATGATGGTCCCGTCTTTGTTGTTCCAATAGACGTTGGCCGCGTCGACAGCGACGCCTTGCGGAACGCCCTGGTTCGACGCCAAGATCGTCGGAGAGTTGTTGCAGCCGCCGACGGCGCATTTCATGACAGTGCCGCCGTTGATGTTCAGCCAATAGACGTTAGTCGCGTCCAACGCGAGGGCGAACGGACCGTTCTGACCCGATGCGAGTACGACTGGCTGGCAGACTCCCAACGCGCAAGTCGCGCCTCCGCAATCGTGCGCGCACTGGCCACAATTCTTCGCGTCATTCTGGAGGTCAGCGCACTGACCTCCGCATTGGCCGGCATCGCACGTCGAGGAGTCCAGCTGCGCGGAGTCGACGGGCGCGTCAGCGACCGACGTGTCGGCGACGCCCGAGTCCACGCCAGGTTTCTTGCAGATACCATTGCCGCACGTCAGTCCCGCATCGCAGGTCTGATTCGGATGACATGGCTGCCCTTCGCCTCCGGAGGCGCTCGCGTCCGAAGCGGGAGTCACTGGCGCATCATCGGCCGAGCAGGCGGAGAGGACTGCGAGGCAGAGACCAACGATAGAGATTGAGTGCTTCATCGAGACCACCGTACGGCTCGAGCCGCGCGTGCATCCATGGTCATTTGGTCAGCGAAGTCCACCCATCACCGATCCCTACGAGGCGATTTCCGAAGTTCCGCGCGGAGCCAGGTCGGTGCGTAAGCAAATGATGCGTGTTTCGAGGGCGTCGACCCATCCGTCGCGAGCTTGCGCGCCCGGTTGCTGGGGGGCGCATCGTCGGAACGCGGAGGGGGGCGACTGCATTTCCGGCCGAGTTTGAGCCGATTTGCGCTCGAGAGCAAAAGGTGTCCTTGAACGCGTCCCGTACCCAGACGTGACCGAAGGCGTCCCACTTGCCGTCGCCCTTCGGCGATTCGTGGCCGACGTCGAAGTAACCGTTGCCGGAGCAGGCGCCTTCCATCGCAATGTAGTTGGCGTAGCTGCAGTCGATCGGATTGCTGGTCGGGGGAGAGGACCATGGGTAGACGCGCTGGCCATCGGACGCTCCTCCGCCCGCCGCTTGCGTAGTTCCACTCCGCCTCGCTCGGCAAGAAACCGCCGTCCCAGATGCAGAACGCGTACGCCCGGAACCAGCTCACGCAGACGATTGGACTGCTGGAGTGGCCCGGCCAAGTCTCGAAGAAGAAATCGCACTTTAGGGCAGCATCCCACCGTCCCGCGGTGGTCGGGAGCTCGACCGTCCAGGCCGAATTCCAGCCCGGCTCCTCCGACCCCGAACAGGACGTTGGCCGTGGTCGCCTCTGTGTGCAGTGTGCTGGTCGTTCCCGGTGTGCAGGTGTCGGTCGCATCGCAATTCGATCTTTGCCGCTGCGCTTCTGCGGCGCGCGGTTCTTGATCCAGTACTCGGCGAGATCGTCGAACGTGCGCGTCTCGTTGGGCGCGGACGCTCGGAGTCCACGTCGGCGCTCTTCGGCCTCGAGCTCACGCTGCTGGAGCTGAAACACAGCCTCGCGGCGGTCGTCGAAGACCTCGCTGCGGCGTTCGCCGTGATCGTCGATCCAACGGATGCGCCACTTGCCGTAGTGCTTGGTGGGCTTGGCCATGAGCGGTTTCGTTCTGGCGAACACCGCTCTCGAACGCACGTGCACGGTTCCGGATGAACCGT
>JANYHY010000253.1 GCA_025362165.1 Myxococcales bacterium
CGATCTCGGCGGCGAGAAGTTCCTCGACATCAAGTGCCGCCAAATGGACGTGTGGCCGCGCGCGGTCGTGTTGGTCGCCACCTTGCGCGCGCTCAAGATGCACGGCGGCGTGGCCGTGAAGGTCGCCGCAGAGCAGAACGCAGAGGCGCTGGAGAAGGGCATCGCGCACCTCGAGAAGCACCTCGAGAACGCCAAGGCGTTCGGGCTCTCGCCGGTCGTCGCGATCAATGTCTTCCCGAACGACACCGCGGACGAGCTCGCGATCGTCGAGAAAGCGGCCACGAAACTGGGCGCACGCGTCGCCAAATGCGAGGGCTTCGCGCGAGGCGGAGACGGCGCTACGGATCTCGCGCGCGCCGTGATCGAGGTTGCAGAGGCCACGGACGCGTCGCCTCCGACTGCCAAATATGTCTACGAGCTCGCGGACACTGCAGAAGAGAAGATCGGCAAGATCGCTCGCACGATCTACGGCGCCGATGGCGTGAGCTTCACGTCCAAGGCCGTCCTCGATCTGAAGCGCATCACAGAGCTTGGCTACGATCGTTTGCCGATCTGCATGGCCAAGACGCAGCTCTCGTTGAGCGACGATCCCACGCGCGCGGGCAGGCCGCGTGGCTTCACCGTGAGCGTGCGAGAGGTGCGCTTGAGCGCAGGCGCGGGCTTCCTCGTGCCGCTCACGGGCGACATGATGACGATGCCCGGCCTGCCGAAGACGCCTGCGGCTTGGCACGTTCGACTCCTGCCAGACGGCAAGATCAAGGGCCTGATGCAAAACGACTAACGCGAAGCCAGTCACGCTTTGGCGGGTTGAGGCTCGCCGCCGGATTTGGTGGAGGCTTCATCATCGGCGTGCGCGGGCTTCGCGTCGACTGCGGTCGGAATGGGCGTGACGAGCGCGTCTAGGGCAGCCGGCAAGCTGATGGTGAAGGTGGTGCCTGCGCCTGGCTGCGACTGGACCTCGATGGTGCCTCCCACGTTCTGCACGATGCTCTGACTGATCGCGAGGCCAAGGCCAGTGCCCTGATCTTTGGTGGTGAAGAATGGGATGAAGAGGTTCTTCAAGACCTTCTGTGAAATGCCGGGCCCAGTGTCGCGCACGGAGACCTCGACGAGCTCGGGCTCGGCGCTCGCGGGCCCCTTGTCATTGACGCTCCCAGACCACGATCTCGGGCGCGCTCCGCGCTTTCGCTGCGTCGACACGAACACTCGACCGCGACCATCCATCGCCTGCACGGCGTTCTGCACGAGGTTGAGGAGCACTTGGCGGAACTGCTCGGGATCGATCTTCGCGCGCGACAGACCCTCGGTGAGGTCGAGCGAGATGTTGACGTCCTCGAGCTGTTGGCTGCTCCAGATCTGGACCGTACGGCGCACGGCACCGTTCAGATCGAGCGGGATTGGGTTACCCGCATGAGGGCGCGCGTAGTCGAGGAAGCTGCCGACGACGCGATCGAGGCGGTTCACTTCCTCGAGGATGATGCCGACCCACTCTTGTCCGTCCTTGCCGCCGTGGATCGACATCTCGTCGAGCAGCTGCGCCGCGCCCTTGATCGCGCCGAGCGGGTTCTTCACTTCGTGTGCCAAGCCGGCGGCCATCGCGCCGAGCGCTGCGAGTCGATCGCGCTCCTTCATGCGTGAGTAGATCTGGCTGTTGGCGATCGCGACGCCGATCTGGGCGGCGACGTTCTCCAGCACCTTGATCTCCTCGGGCGTGAACGCGTCGCGCACGCGGTCATCGGCGACGCAAATGATGCCGACGCACTCCTCGTCGTCGCCGCGGACTCCGAGCAGCACCGCGCTGTCCATGGCGCCGAGCGCGCTCGCTGAGGTGAGCACGGGTGCGTCCGAGTCCTTGCCTTCGCGAGACAGCTCCTCGAGCGACACAGACGATTGCTGAGTCAAGCGATCGAGCATCGGTCGCACGGCGAGCGATTCGAGGCGCGTGGGGATGCGACCGAACAACGGGGAGGGCTCTTTGTCGTTGGTGGTCACGCCGCCGATGCTGCCCGCGAGATCGAAGCCGTTGCCGTCCTGGTCGCGCAAGTAGATTGCCGCGCTCGTGACGCGGCGAGAGCGCTCCAGGCCGCTGAGCAGGACGTCGACCATCTCTTGGCGCTCGAGCACGTGCGAGAGGAGCCGCCGCAGCTCCGCGACGCTCGTCTCCAGATCGAAGCGCTCACGGAAGAAGAACTGGTGGATGCGCCGCTCGACCTCGGCCTGCAGAGGTTCGAAGAGCACCAAGAACACGATCGCCGCGAGGACGCCGTTCAAGTACATCGTGTTGAAGCGGCCCACGTACGTGACGAAAACGTAGAAGATGCCCGCGAAAGAGAACGCGAGCGCTGTGGACACCAGCGAGCGGCCCGCCATTTCGTACAGATCGGCCAATCGTGGACGTGTCAACGATTCGGCGAGGACGAACAAAAACACGATCGCGAGCACGGCTCCGATGGGCGGCAGCACGACACCCAAGAACGAGAGGAAGTCTGCGAGCGTGAACGTGGTCGCTGCTGCTCCAACGACGACGAGGAAGCGCACGCGATCACGGATCGCGCGGGACTTGCTTCGGCGACCGCGCCTCGCGAGCGAGATCAACGCAGCGGAGATGAGCCCGAACACGTAGAAGTACGCAGCGCCGAGCGACAGCGGCGCCTCGTGGTACGGCGAGAGCTCGAGCGCCAGCATGAACACGCCGATCCATGCGGCGATGCGCGGAAGCTTCGCCCGCTCTGCTCCGACCTCGAGCGGCACGATCGCTTGGAAGAGGTGCACTGCGAATTGCGGCAACAGCACCGTGAGCACCGCCGTGGCGCGGATCCAGATGGGCGCTTGAAAGAGACCGAACAGCGATTGGCTGCCGTACCAAAGCGCGATCTCCGCGGCGAAGGCAGCGAACAGCCAGTGCACTGGTCGACGCCCGCGCAACAACATCGACAGCGCGATCGCGAACGCGAGCACCGCGCAGAAAAGAATCGTCTTCGGGCGAAGCTCGCTCAATCTAGGGCTCGCACTAGGTCGAGTCTTCAGTCCGCTATTTGGACTTCGCGGCTGACGCTTGGGCGGGTGTGGTCGGGTCCCAGGGGTTGGGGCGGGGTTCGCCTTGGTCATCCCCCGGCACGTCGCCAGTCCACGGGTTGGGTCGAGGCTCCGAGTTCGTATCGCCAGGGTTGACCTTGGTGGTCGCCGTCTTGTCCTTGGTCGGGTCTGGCTGAGGATCGCTCGTGTCGCTCGGCGGCACGACGAGCTGTGCGTTGCTCGACGACGCGGACTCTTCGGTACCTACTACGGTCGCGGTGCAACCGACACCGAACGACAGCGCCAAGGACAA
>JANYHY010000299.1 GCA_025362165.1 Myxococcales bacterium
GGCCAGTGTCCTAACCGCTAGACGATGGGGCCAGTTCGAAGACCGCACTGACCAATAAGCAGAAGCGTTTGAAGCGAAGCTGAGTGGCTGGGGGACAAGGATTCGAACCTTGATAGACGGTGCCAGAAACCGTCGTCCTGCCATTAGACGATCCCCCAAGGAACCGCTGGCCGTCGAGCGTGCGGCACCTTAGCCGCGCGAACTTCTATGTCAAGCGATCCGAAGAGAGGCGAGGCCAGCCCAACCTGTCGCCTCGATTGGACGCGCTCGACGACTTGTTGCTGACTTGTGCTTGGTCTGCCCTTGACGTTCGGCTGCAGAAGTTTACCTTGCGGCGGACTTTGGCACTCGAACATCGTGAGTGCTAACCGCGAAACCCGCGACAACAAGGGAAATCAAGAACCATGAGCGCCAAGCAAATCGTCTACAGCCGCAAAGCCCGCAGCTCGATCCTCCAAGGTGTCAACATGCTGGCGGACGCTGTGAAGGTCACGCTGGGCCCCAAAGGACGCAACGTCGTCATCGAGAAGAGCTACGGCTCTCCCGTCGTCACCAAGGATGGCGTGACGGTCGCCAAGGAGATCGAGCTCTTCGACAGGTTCGAGAACATGGGCGCGCAGATGGTCCGCGAGGTCGCGAGCAAGACCAGCGACAAGGCCGGCGACGGCACCACGACCGCCACCGTGCTCGCGCAGTCGATCTACACGCAGGGGCTCTTGCTCGTCGAAGCGGGTCACAACCCGATGGACATCAAGCGCGGCATCGACGCCGCCGTGATCGCGATGGTCGCCGAGATCAAGAAGATGGCGATCCCGACCAAGGACAAGGCGCACATCGCGCAGGTCGGCACCATCAGCGCGAACGGCGACAAGACCGTCGGCGACATGCTCGCGGACGCGATGGAGAAGGTCGGCAAAGAGGGCGTCATCACCGTCGAGGAAGCTCGCGGCATGAAGGACGAGCTCGAGACCGTCGAGGGCATGCAGTTCGATCGCGGCTTCTTGTCGCCGTATTTCGTGACGAACCCCGAGAAGATGACGGTCGAGATGGATGACGCGCTCATCCTGATCAGCGAGAAGAAGATCAGCTCGATGCAAGACATCCTTCCGGTCCTCGAGAAGGTCGCGCGTGAAGGTCGCCAGCTGCTGATCATCGCCGAGGACGTCGAGGGCGAGGCGCTCGCCACGCTCGTCGTCAACAAGCTCAAGGGTCTCCTCAAGGTCTGCGCGGTCAAGGCGCCAGGCTTCGGTGACCGCCGCAAGGAGATGCTCCGTGACATCGCCATCCTCACCAAGGCGGAGGTCGCGAGCGACGATCTGGGCATCAAGCTCGAGAACATGAGCGCCAAAGAGCTCGGTCACGCCAAGCGCATCACGATCGACAAGGACAACACGACGATCGTCGATGGCGCAGGAGAGCCGAGCGTCATCAAGGCGCGCGTGGAGACCATCCGCAAACAGATCGACAACACCTCGAGCGAGTACGACAAAGAGAAGCTCCAGGAGCGGCTCGCGAAGCTCGCGGGCGGAGTCGCCATCATCAAGGTTGGCGCGCACACCGAGACCGAGATGAAAGAGAAGAAGGCCCGCGTGGAGGACGCGCTTCATGCGACGCGCGCGGCGGTCGAAGAGGGCGTCGTGGCCGGCGGCGGCGTCGCGCTGCTCCGTGCGGTCAAGGCGCTCGAGAAGCTCAAGCTCAGCGCAGACGAGGAGTTCGGCAAGAAGGTGATCGCCCGCGCCTCGGAAGAGCCGCTTCGTCAGATCGCCCAGAACGCAGGCTTCGAGGGCTCCGTGGTCGTCGACAAGGTCGGCACGGGCACAGGGTCGTTCGGCTTCAACGCCGCGACCGAAACCTACGAAGACCTCATCAAGGCCGGTGTCATCGACCCAGCGAAGGTCGTTCGATCCGCGCTCGAATACGCGGCTTCCGTCGCCTCCATGATGCTCACCACCGAGGCGATCATCGCCGACAAGCCGAAGAAGGAGAAATCCGGCGGCGGCGGCGGTGGTGGCATGGGCGGAATGGGTGGCATGGGTGGTATGGGTGGCATGGGCGGCATGGGCGGCGGCGACTTCGACATGGACTGATCGAAGCGATTCACCAAGAGCGCGGCGCCTCCTCGAGAGACCGCCGCGCTGTTTTTTGCCCAACGCACGCGCGGTCACCTCAGAACCGTTTTTGACTTGCGCAAATGCATGACGGTAAGCTGTTGGTTCGATGCCACTCCGTTCGCCCCGAAACGATCGCGGTCCTTCATGACCGACGCGCTCTTCGCCCGTTTTGGCCGAGAGTTTCACTCGGGCGAGGTCCTCTTTCGTGAAGGGGAGACCGGCGAAGAGATGTTCGTGATCCAGACTGGCGCTGTCGTGATCACCAAGCACACGACGGATGGGGAGCGTCCGATCGCGACGCTCGGTCGGGGCGAGTTCTTGGGCGAAATGGCGATCCTGAACGGCAAGCCGCGAACGGCTACCGCCACGGTGACCGAGGACGCGCGCTGCCTGGTGCTCGACAAGAAGACGCTGGAGATGATGATCGCGAAGAACACCGAGATCGCGATGCGCCTCATCAAGAAGCTCGCCGCGCGCCTGGACGCCGCGGACACTCTCGTGCAGATCCTCCTCAACCCCGATCCCCAGGCGAGAGTGCTGCTCGGCCTCAAGCGTCACGCGGAGTCCTACGGGCAGCACACGGCAGACGGCATTCGCGTGAACCTGGAGCCCGCTGAGCTCGCGCTCGAGGTCGGAACGAAGCCGGAGCAAGTGCACGAGGTGCTCACTCGCCTCCGCAGGCTACGCATCATCCTGGACGCCGCGGACGAGGGCACCATCGTCATCGCAGACGTGCAGCGCCTCCTCGAGTTCCTCGAGTTCCTCGAGATGCCGAAGAAATTCGAGGCGAGCTGATGGACCTCAAGGTCATCGGTTGTCACGGCGGCGAGACCCCCAAGCACCGCACGAGCGCGTTCATCCTCGATGACAAGCTCGCGATCGACGCAGGCTCACTCACGAGCGGCATGGAGCTGAAGGCGCAGTGCGCGCTCGAGGCCTGTCTCGTGAGCCATGCGCACCTCGATCACATACGTGACTTGGCAACCATCGCCGACAATCGCCTGCAAAATGGCTGTCCTCCGCTCATCGTCGCAGGCACCAAGCAGACGCTCGCGATCTTGAAGAAACACTTCTTCAATGGGCTGCTCTGGCCGGACTTCACGAAGCTCCCAACCGCGAGCAAGCCGACGATCGAATACCTGCTCTTGAAGCCGGAGGTCACCACAGTGATCGCGGGCTACAAGGTTCGATCGATCCTCGTCTCGCACACGATCGAGTGCGGCGCTTTCATCATCGAAGGCAAGAACGGCTCGATCGCTTACAGCGGGGACACTGGCCCCACCGAGCGCCTTTGGGAGGTCCTCAACGAGACGCCGAAGCTCCGCGCCATGTTGATGGAGGTGAGCTTCCCCAACTCCGAGCACAAGCTCGCGAAGGTCAGCGGCCACCACACCCCCGAGTCGCTCGCCATCGACATGCGCAAGTACAAGTACGTGAAGGAGCTGCCTACGCTGCTCTATCACATCAAACCGGTGTTCGAGCGACAGGTCGAGAGAGAGTGCGCCAAGATCAAGGGCATGAACCTCACGATTCTCAATCTCGGCGACCACTTCTTGCTCTGAGTGTCTTTTGACTTGCGCCGGCGGTCCGGATCCGACAGATCCGGATCCCTTTGCAAACCAAGTCCATTGAAGAGCTCGCCCCCATCCGGGGACTCGAAGGCGACGTCGACGGCTCGCGCATCGTGCGGGAAGAGCTTCGGCTGCTCGAGATCGTGCAGCGGGCGCTCGTCACCGCGCGTGCGAACGTGGCAGGCAGCTCGCCCACCGAAGATGACGTACGCTTGCTGGAGCTGCGCGACGAAATCGCCACAGCCAAGCCCGAGGACCTGCCCTCTCTGTTCGAGCAGATGCACACGCTCGGCGCTCTGCGGGCGCAGCGAGGGAAGGGGGCTGTCGGCAACGTAGACGCGCGGAGCCCTTATTTCGGCCACATCCGTCTCGTCGAAAACGAAAAGCGACGTGACGTGCTCATCGGGTCGCGCTCCTACGTCGACTCCTCCGCGGGCGTGCGCATCGTCGATTGGCGTCACGCGCCGGTGAGCCGCATCTTCTATCGCTACCAAGAGGGTGACGACTACGAGGAGACGCTCGGCGATCGCTTGGTCGAGGGCGAGGTCACGGCGCGACGAAGCGTGGCGATCGTGCAAGGCCAGCTCGTGCGAGTGACGGCGCCGCAGGGTACGTTCTCTCGCGCGCTGGACGGCGTGTGGTCGCGCGTCGACTCTCGCGTCGCTCGCTTGACCTCCGCCAAGCACGCGCCGTCGCTGGAGGCGGCGAGCACGCGCACGGACGATCCTGGAAAGTCCCCGAAGGGGGACAAGCACCTGCCGGCGATCGCGTCGATGCTCGACAAGGCGCAGTTCGATCTCATCGCGCGCGCGAGCTCGGGGCTCGTCGCGATCCAAGGTTCGGCGGGGAGCGGCAAGACCACCGTCGGCTTGCACCGCGCCGCGTACCTCGCGTTCGCCGATCCCAAGCGTTTCCGCTCCGATCGCATGCTCGTCGTCGTCCCTCACGAGGCGCTGCGCCACTTCGTCGCGCGTGTGCTCCCGGAGCTCGGCGTGGACGGCGTGCCTGTGACCACGTTCGCGCGCTTCGCCAAGCGCGTGGCGCTCGGGCTGTTCCCGCGGTTGCCGTCTCAGTTCAGCGATGAGACTCCGGCGGTCGTAGTCCGCGCCAAGAGCCACTCGCGCATGCTCGCGGCGATGGTGGAGCTGCGCGACGAGATCGATCGCGAGCTCACCGCGATCCTCACGACGCAGATGGCGAAGTGGCCCAGCGGAGACGTCGTGGTGCGCGCGTGGGAGCTCACGGCGCACCATGAGCCTGATCTGCGAGTGTCAGCGCTCGCGAGCTGGTTCGCGGGCAAGCGGAGGCTCGGTGACCTAGACGCGCTCACGCTCCCAGACGTCACGCGCGGCGCGATGGAGAAGCTCGGACACGAGCTCAGGCAGAAGTCGCGCGCTGTGATCGGCACATGGGACGAGCTGCTGACCTCTCGCGCCAGGCTCGGCCGCACGTTCGAAGGAGCGAAGGGATTCGGCCCCAGCCAGCTCGATCAAGTGCACGACTGGTGCGTGCGGCAGGCGCGCGTGCGCTCGGAGGGTGAGCGCGACGGCGAGCTCCCGACGATCGACGTGGAGGACTACGGGATCCTGCTCCGCCTGTATCAGCTCCTCCGCGGTCCGCTCATCGACGACGAAGGCATCCCATATCGCTACGCGCACCTCTTCATCGACGAGGTGCAAGACGCCTCGCCCATCGAGCTCCGCGTGCTGTTGAACCTCGCAGACAAGGATCGCAGCATCACGCTCGCCGGAGACACCGCGCAGCGCATGCTTGACGACGACGACGATTCGCGCGGAGAGTTCGACTGGACGGAGCTCATGAACGAGCTCGGCGAGGTAGCGACGCTCGAGCCGCTGAAGGTGAGCTATCGTTCTACGGCTGAAATCACTAGGTTTGCGCGATCCGTGCTTGGGCCCTTGGCCCACGAGGCCGAGCCGATCGCCTCACGCAGCGGACCACCGGTCGAGCTGTTCGAGTACGCGTCGAGCGGTGAAGCCGTGGCGTTCTTGGCTGACGCGCTCAAGCAGCTCGCCCACGAGGATCCCAACGCGAACGTCGCGCTCGTGGCGCGCTTCGCCCAGCAGGCCGACGTCTACTACGAAGGGCTCGCGCGCGCGGAGGTGCCGAACGTACGTCGAGTCGCCAAGCAAGACTTCACGTGGGAGGCGGGTTTCGACGTGACGGACATTCGCCAGACCAAGGGCCTCGAGTTCGA
>JANYHY010000324.1 GCA_025362165.1 Myxococcales bacterium
CGGCGCGACGCGAAATCGGAGCGCGAGCTCGACGGCGAAGACGAGGCCCAGCAAGGTCGCGAGGCGGTTCAACCACTCTGCCACTGCGGTGGAGGGACCGGCCGCGATCTCCGTGACGGTGAGCGCGGTCCACGCGAGCACCAGCGCGATCGTGACGAGATCGAAGCTCGGGCGCTGCGCCCATGCGCGCTCCTTGGTCTTCACGGTCGCCGCCACGGTGGACCCACCTTACTCGAAGGATCGTGAGCGCGTCGCTGCGCTTGAAGGTGTGAGCGCACTCGTGTTACCGACGGCGCGATGCCGCTCGATCCCGAATTCGTCGCTGACTGCCCGTACGGTCCCGGCGGCTTGCTCATCGACGACATCCTCACCATCGACGCCGAGAATCACTTCGTGCGCGCGAGCATGCCGACGCACGACGATCTGCCGCTGACACGTGAGCAGCGCGTTCACCCGGTGCGGCACCCGAGGCACGTCTCGGGCGGATTGATGGTGCACGCGACCGGCATGCTCGGCTTCGTCCACGCGTACTACGTGCTCGGCCTGAAGCACAAAGACGGATGGATCGGCTATGGCGGCCGGATCTACGACGCGAAGTTCAAGGCGCTCGCCCGGCCAGGTGCGCCTCTCATCCTCGAAGGGAAGGTCACGCAGATCCGCAAGAGCGAGTCGAGCGTGTTCGCCCGCTACGAGTTCGAGTTCTTCCAGAACGAGACGCTCGTCTACACCGGCGAGCAGAGCGCGATGTGGATCAACACCGTGGCGAAATCCGCAGGACTCGAGCTGCTCGACACGTGAAGCGAGCCAGTAGGGGGAACATCTTGATGTCCACCGTCGCGGTAAACCCAGAGTAAAACCGTGATCTCGTCGCCGACGCTGACATACTGATCGAGTCATGCGCCTCTTCAAACAGCTCGCGGTGCTCGTGTGTGTGATGATGAGCATCGCGCTCGTTCGTTGCGGTGGCTCGGTCGTGCAGTGCTCGTCCAACACCGACTGCCAGTCAGGCTTCACGTGCGGCGGCGGCTTCTGCAACCCGCCCCCACCTCCGCAGTGCGCCGTCGGCCAAACGGTGTGCGGTGATCAATGCCTCGACACCACGGGCGATTCCAACAACTGCGGGTCGTGCGGCCACGCCTGCGATCCGGGGCTCGTCTGCGCGAACAGCAGCTGTCAGAGCGCGTGCGCCAGCGGGCTCGTCGCGTGCAACGGCAAGTGCGTCGACTCGTCTCGCGATCCGAAGAACTGCGGCGCGTGCGGGAGCGCGTGCCCGAACGGCGAGAGCTGCTCCAACGGCGCGTGCGGCTGCGCGGCGCCTTACTCCACGTGCAACAACGCGTGCGTCGAGCTGGGCAGCGACCCGAACAACTGTGGATCGTGCGGCAACGCGTGCGGAGGCAACAGCCCGTTCTGCCAAGCGGGCGCGTGCGTCTCGTCATGCACCGCACCGTACTCGGCGTGCGGTAACGCGTGCGTCGACACCACGGCGGATCCTGGGCACTGCGGCGCGTGCAGCACGGCGTGCTCGGCGACGCAGGTGTGCAGCTCGAGCGCGTGCGCGTGTCCCGGCGGTACGCAAGCGTGCGGCAACGCGTGCGCGACGCTCGCGTCGGATCCGCTCGATTGTGGTGCGTGCGGCAATGCGTGTGGACAAGGACAGACGTGCACGAACGGAAAGTGCTCGTGCTCCGGCGCGCTCCAGGCGTGCTCGAAGGGATGCGCCAACGTCGAGAGCGACGCCAACAACTGCGGCAGCTGCGGTCGCACGTGCGGCGTCGCGCAGTCGTGCGCTTCAGGCGCGTGCAAGTGCCCCGCGGGCGAGACGTTCTGCGGTCAAGACTGCCACGAGCTCGCCAACGATCATGACAACTGCGGCGCGTGCGGCGCGGCGTGCCCATCGAACCAAGTCTGCACTCGAGGACACTGCGCGTCATCGTGCGGCAACCGCCAACAGACTTGCAATGGCGCGTGCGTGAGCACTCGCAGCGATCCGCAGAACTGCGGCGTCTGCGGCGTGGTGTGTCCCGTCGGCGAGACGTGTCGTCAAGGCGGCTGCGTCTGCGCCCAAGGTCTAGTCAGCTGCAACGGAGGCTGCGTCGATCCCCTCAACGATCCAGGCAACTGCGGAACGTGCGGACACGCGTGTCCTGGCAATCAATTGTGCAACGGCGGCACGTGCGCATGTCCCCAAGGCCAAGCGACGTGCGGCAAGCTGTGCATCGACACCAACACGGACCCGAGCAACTGCGGCGTGTGCGGCAAGGCCTGCGGACAAAGCGCGATTTGTCAGGGTGGTGCTTGCATCTGCGGACCCGGCACCAACTCGTGCAACGGCGTCTGCTTGGACGTGCTGACGAACACCTCCAACTGCGGAGGCTGCAGCAAGCAGTGCCCGAAGTTCGACTTCTGCGTGAACGGCACCTGCCAGCAGTAGCTGTTCACGTGGAACAGAGAGGTCAAGAAGTCAGAAAGTCGGGGAGTGTTTCGGTGGGTTCCACTCGCAGACGGTCCACTTGCCGGCGGGCGGCAACCCGTAGGGGTGCGGGTAAGGCGACATGACTTGCGCGCTCTCCTTGTGACACTCGAGGCGCGGGCTCGGCGTGAGGTCGATCGCGATCGCGGACGCGACGAAGATGACGAAGAGGCTTTGGAAGAAGCACACGACGCGGCGAACGCGACGAGCTGCGTCGTCCGCGACTTGCGCGACTGTGTCGTAGGTCTGCATGACGATGAGACCCGCAAGAACGAGCCACATTGGAGCGCGCGTGATCTTCGCGCGCGAGCGGAGTTTTACGCGAAGCTCAGCGTCCCCACCGCGGGTCACCCGCCCTGTGCCCTTTCACTCTTTCACCCTCCACGCTCTCCCATGGGTTGATCGGCGATCGACCCACGGGACCGAGCGGTCACCACCAGCGGGGAGAGCGCGGTGCGAGGGTCGATCGGCGATCCAACCCAAGAGTTTGGTCTCGAGAGCAACATCGAGGCGCGTGGGTCGATAGGGTGCACGACCAAGTAGAAGCGACTGTCCACTGCAGCTTGGTTGTCGAAGTCCGTTGGCAACCACAGCTGCGAGGTCCGAACAGCGATCAGCCGCGGAGTGCTGCTCGATACGCTTTGGCTAGGGCTGTGTGACTTTCGCCGGGGCGGACAAACGTCGAAACCAGCTCGAGATCGAGGCGCGGCAGTAACGTGCTTCGCGTGCGTGATTCGTACGCGACACCGCTGAGTACGTGAACGTCGAGGCGATGGATCGTGGGATGCCAGACCCAGACTTCACGAACGCCTAGGCCGGCGTAGACATCGAGCTTGTCGACGAGCGGACTGCCGACGACGACCTCGATCGCCAAGTGCGGCGCGGCGTCTTCTTCCTTCGGACCCAGCGAGTAACACTCGTCGGGCTCGAGTCCACGCTCCTTGGCCTCGTGTCGAAACGTCGTGCTGCGAAAACCGCGCAAGTCGACGTCGAGCTCATCGGCCCACGTCTCCAGTAATCGAGCGATCAACTTCGTGGACTCTTCGTGCAGTTGAGAAGAGCTCATGAACTCCAGCGTCCCTCGCAGGTAGGTCATTCGAACGTTGGTGTCGTCGAGCGAATCGCGGAGCGTCGTGTAGGTCGCCCACGGCACACCGTGCAGCACGAAGCGGGACTCAGCGCCTTCCTCGGGCTCGTACGTGCTCAACATCGGGACGGCCACCATGGGTCGAAACTATCACGATAGGTTGAACGGGCAACGCCACGCTTGTCTCCGAGTGGAGCTCACTTCCGCAAGGCGCGCAGGGCCTCGAGATCGAGCAGATCCTTTGGCCTTCCTGCAGCAGCTTTGGAACGAATCAAGTCATCGAGCGACATCAGCTTGAAGGTCACGTCGTAAGCCGTCACCACGTCTGCCTGCAAGGCCATGTCGCCGTATCCGCCAATACCCGTGACCTCTCCCAAGAGGTCGAGCTCGCCCTCGTCGGTGACGAGCGTGAAGTTCAGGCCGTTGCGGAGCGTGCGCTGATCGAAGAAGAACGGCAGTCCTTCGGGCGCGCCGCGC
>JANYHY010000341.1 GCA_025362165.1 Myxococcales bacterium
CTCGGTGCCGTCGAGCACGAACGTCCCGCTCGCCTCGACGGCCGCAAGGATCTCCCAGGACGCCGGGTGCGTGTGCTCCGCCACGCCCACCGTGCCCTCGAGGCGGCCGAGGTAGACGTCGGGGGACGTCTTGGCACCGACGTCGAGGTGCGCGCTCATCGCGCCGCCCGCCCAACGGAGATCGGCCGCGGCGCTCGCTCGGACAACCTTCTTGTCGAGCACGGGGCGGGCCTTTGCGCCGCACATCGCGCTGTCCAGGTCGCGGCGTGCCACGAGCGCAAGGCCAGAGCCTTCGAGCTTGATCGGCTCGGGATGCGTAACGACGAGCACGTCACCGACCGCGAGCGACTCGCCCATCGCGAGAACCTTTCCCT
Organism: Myxococcales bacterium; assembly: GCA_025362165.1. Classification (GTDB taxonomy): domain Bacteria; phylum Myxococcota_A; class Polyangia; order Polyangiales; family Polyangiaceae; genus JANYHY01. Next base: position 375 of record JANYHY010000341.1, read on the forward strand.
TCGCGATCGCAATGAGGAGACGACTGCACATTGGCGACTCGATGGTGCCCGGCGCATCGACGAACATGGCGTTGATCGGCGCCTGAGCCGCGGTCGTAAGCCCAACGATCGAAGCGGCGCCTGCGTCGCCCGCGGAAGCTGGTTCGCTCGTCGGGACGGGAGGCGCGAGACCGGAGCCGAACGGCGCGAGCGCGCTGGTCACCGGAGGGATCGCGGGGCTCACGGCGTCATGGCATGCCGCGATCGCGGCGGCCGCGGCCAGTGCGCATGTGGCGAGGACCGACCGCCCTCTCACGACGGCCTCCGGAGGAGACTCTGCACGGGAAGCAGCGACGCCGTCGCCCGGGCGGCCAACTCGCTCGTCGTGCGCGGTCCGGGACGCGCAGCAGGCGCTTCACCGCCGACGCTGTCGATCCTGGCGGCCGCGCGTTGCGCCTCAGCGAGGCGCTCCTTGATCAGCGCGTCGGCCGCCGCGGGATCACCGGGGCGCAGGACGCTCCGCACGAAGACCTCGGCGGCCTTGTACGACGAACGAACCAGCGGACCACTCGCCACATACGCGAAGCCCATCTCTCGCGCTTGTTGGGCGTAGCGATCGAACGTCTCCGGATCGACGTACCTGTCCACCTCGGCGTGCTTGGGCGACGGTCGCAAGTATTGACCGAGCGTGAGGATGTCCACCTTCGCGTCTCGCAGATCGCGCATGGTCTCGGTGACCTCTTCGTCCGTCTCACCGATGCCGACCATGATCGAGCTCTTGGTGATGCGAGACGGATCGCGCTCCTTCACCCGAACGAGGACGCCGAGCGAGCGCTCGTAGCTGCACCTCACGTCGCGGATGGTGCGCTGCAGTCGTCGCACGACCTCGATGTTGTGTGCCCAGACGTCTGGCTTGCTGTCGACGGTGGTGTCGACGTAGCTCATGTGCCCCTGGAAATCGCCGAGCAGAGTCTCGACCAACATGTCTGGGCGGAGCTCCTTGAGGCGCGCCACGGTCTTTGCGACGTGAGACGCGCCGCCGTCGAGGAGATCGTCGCGATCAACCATCGTGATCACGACGTACTGGAGCGCCATGCGAGACAGCGCGCGCGCGACATGCTCGGGCTCGCGCGAGTCGACGGCGCCGCGTGGGTTGCCGGTGGTGACCGCGCAGAAGCGGCAACCGCGCGTGCATGTGTCGCCTAGCAACATCACGGTGGCGGTGCCTTGACCCCAGCACTCGCCCACGTTCGGGCAGCGCGCCTCCTCGCAGACCGTGTGAAGGTCCAGCTTGCGGAACGTGTCCTTGAGTGTCGTGTAGCTTTCGCCGCCTGGCGCGCGGACCTTGAGCCAGCTGGGTTTCGGAGCAAAGCGCGAGGCGGTCGTCACGGGCGAGAGCGTAGTACCGACGACCCCGGCTGAGAAGGATCGCAGGTCGATCAGGGCATGGACATGCGCGCCTCGACCGCGCCGACGAGCTCGCTCAGCTCGAAGGGCTTCGTGAGGTGAGGATGCTTCTCGAGGAACGCACGCGCGCGCCGCTCGGTCGCCGCACCCGTCAAGAAGATGAATCGCGTGCGGAGGCCCTCGTCGCTCTTGATAGCGCGTTCGTAGAAGCGCAGCCCGTCGAGGCGCGGCATCGAGATGTCGCACAAGACGAGCGCGTAGGTCGCGCCACTGGCGATCTTCGCGAGCGCAGCTTCACCGTCGTCGAAGCACTCGACCTTGTGCGTCCGGGAGAGCGCGCGTTCGATCAATTTCAAGATCTCGCGCTGATCGTCCAGGACGAGGATCGCGCCGTGACGGCGCGCCGGATTGAGCGCGATCTTCGGCTCCGACGCGACGAGCTCTCGTGGAGGGAGCACGATGGTGAACGTCGAGCCGTGACCGAGCGCGCTCGAGACTTCGATGCGACCGCCGAGCGCGCTGACGATGCGCTGGCAGATCCAGAGGCCCAAGCCCGTCCCGAGACCCGACGGCTTGGTCGTGAAGAATGGGTCGAAGATGCGCGCGGTGACCTCGGGGCTCATGCCTGCGCCGTCGTCGGAGATCTCCATGATCGCTTCGCCGGACGGACCCGTCGAGCTCGTGACGCGAATGAGCCCTTGCTTGCCGTGCGGGATCGCGTGCGCCGCGTTCAAGATCATGTTCAAGAAGACCTGCGCGAGCCGAGACTCGTTCGCGTAGACGCTCGGCGTAGGGCCGTATGATTTGTCCACCTTCGCGCGCGCGCGCACCTCGCTCCACGCCATGTGGATCGCTGCGTCAAGCACTCTCGGCAGATCGACCCACGAGCTCGGCGCATCGTCGGAGCGCGAGAACGTCTTCAGATCGGCGACGATCGAGCGCATCTGGTCTGCACCCTCGCGCGCGAGCCGCACCATCTCTTTGGCCTCCTCGAGCGAGTCTTTGAGCGCCTGAACGTCGGCAGCTGTCCCTGGCGCGCCCGCACGGAGCGCGTCTTGGGCGAGCGCATCCACGCGCGCGCATATCTCATTGAGCTTGCGAGTCGCGAGCACGTCGAGGTTGCCCTTCAGGTATGCGAGCGGGTTGTTGATCTCGTGCGCGACGCCAGCGGCGAGCGTGCCCACCGACGCCATACGATCGGCTTGGAGCAGCTCGGCCTGCATGATCCTGCGCTCGGTCGTGTCACGGGCGACCGAGAGGAACGCCGGCGCGCCATCGTAGTCGATCGTCATGGATACGATCTCGATGAACGCGAACGACCCATCACGCCGAAGCGCGCGGAGCTCTGCGGGAGGGTTCACCTCACCCGATAGGACGCGTTCGCGCCTGTCGAGCACGAGCGGCCGATCGCTCGGGTGGATCAACTCGAGCAAGTCCTTGCCGACGAGCTCGTCGGGGCTCGCGTAGCCGAGAGTGGTCACCATCGCTGGGTTCGCGAAGACGATCGTGCGGTCGCGGTAGACGGTGATCGCGTCCGGAAGTCTCTCTATCAACTCGCGAAACCGCGCCTCGCTCGTGGCAAGCGCCTGTTGCGCGCGTACGCGGGCGGTCACGTCCTCCACGATCCCGGTCGCTCCCATGACCGCGCCGGACGGATCACGCAGCGGCGTGACCACCATCGAAATGATGACGGTCGCCGCGCTCGTAGTCGCCGAGTACGGTCCCTCGTACTTGCTCGCGGTGCCGGCGATCGCCGCTCTCATGCTTGGCACGACGCTTTGATCCCGTAGCCTCGTGAGGTCCAGCCCGACGAGCGCGTCCGCAGTGCTCTCCAGGATTTGCACGAAGCGCGGGTTGCACGACGTGAGGCGCAAGTTGGTGTCGAAGACGAAGACGCCCATCGGCGACTGCTCGAACAGCGCGCGAAACCAGTCGTTCGACCGGGTGAGCGAGAGGCTCAGCTCGTCTACTTCCATCCCCTCGTCCACGATACACCGAAACGCCGCTTGGAGGTCCGAGTCATCATCCGTCCGAGTTCGCTCCACGACCGAGGTGTTTCGGATCTACCATGCAGTCGTGGCCTCACTCTCCGATATCGACGAACTGTTGTCCGAGTTCGATGCGCTGCCCAACGCAAACTTCGGAGCGACGCTCATCGTTCCCGTGGAGAAACCGTCTTGACCGACACGCTCCGCACTGGGCGCTCTCACCCGCACCCCGAGCCGATCAGCGGCGCGAGCTACTCTGCGGCGGAGCTGATGCCCGGCAACCGGCGCGTGGCGCTGCTCGATCAAAGGCTGCTCCCAACGATCGAGCGCTACGAGCTGATCTCGCGTTGCTCGGACGTGGCGACCGCGATCAAGACGATGGTCGTTCGCGGCGCGCCGGCGATCGGCGTCACGGCGGCGTACGGGCTGGTGCTGGCGGCTGGAGAGGCGCAGGGAACCGCGGACTTCATGGCGCACATGCGCGCGGCTGCAGCGGAGCTCCTTGCGACTCGCCCGACCGCGAGCAATCTTGCGCATGCCGTCCGCGCGATGCTGGCGCTCGCGGAGACCATTCGCGACGAGAGCGTGAGCGACCGCTGCACCCGCCTCGCCGACGCCGCGCGTGAGTACCACGCCGCCGACGTCGCCGCGTGCAAGCGAATGGGGGAGCTCGGGGCGCGCGCGATGCCAGACGAAGGAGTCATCCTCACGCACTGCAACGCTGGCGCTCTCGCGACTGGAGGCTACGGCAGCGCCCTCGGCGTGATCCGCGCAGCGCGCGCCGCGGGAAAGCGCGTTCGCGTCATCGCGTGCGAGACACGCCCGCTGCTGCAAGGCGCGAGGCTGACCGCCTGGGAGTTGAGCCGCGACCTCATCCCTGTGACCATCATCACCGACTCGATGGTCGCGCAGCTGATGCGCAAGGGTGGTGTCCATGCGTGCGTCGTCGGAGCGGATCGCATCGCACGGAGCGGAGACGTCGCCAACAAGATCGGCACTTATTCGATCGCGTGTTTGGCCAAGGCACACCAGATCCCGTTCGACGTCGCGGCTCCGTGGAGCACAGTCGATCTCGCGTGCGTGGACGGAACGTTCATTCCGATCGAGGAGCGCGATCCGAGAGAGGTCACTCACCCCTCTCACGGCGACACCACACTATCGATCGCGCCTGAGGGAGTCACGGCCATGAACCCCGCGTTCGACGTCACGCCCGCCAGCCTGATCCGTGCAATCTACACCGAACGCGGAGTGGTCTCGCCGGTAGGTCCCGAGGCGTTGGCGAAGCTCGCTTTGCTGGGCAGTTAGGGGCTTCGGAGTGCGGCGCGCTGTTTGTCGACGTCAGCGGCGAGCGCCCCGAGCTCGGCCGCGCGATCGAGGGCCTTCTCTGCTTCTGCCTTCTTTCCGAGCTTCGCGAGCGCCCACGCGCGACCGAGCTCGGCCGGCGCGAACGATGGCACCATGGTCAGCAACGCGTCGTACGCGATGAGCGCGCTCGCCGGATCGTTCGACAGCACCGCGACGGTCGCCAGTCCGAGGAGGTTCTCCCGACTCTCCGGATCGGCTCTCAAACCCTCGCGATAGGCCTGCGCCGCTCCCTTCAGATCATGGAGGTGCACTCGCACGAGACCCAACGTGTGGAAAGTCTCCGCGTCGCGGCTCCCACGCTTGACCGCCTCTTCGAGTCGAGTCAGCGCCTCGGTGGCCTCTCCCCAGCGCGCGCATCGCATGCCACCTTCGCGCGGTCCGAGCGGCGACTCTGGCGCGCGCGTCGCGGCGTCGTCGTAAGCAGCGAGCGCTTCGTCGAACTTGTGCGCGAGCTCATAGGCGTGCCCGAGCTCGATCCACGGAGACGGATCGCCAGGCGGGGCGCGCTTGGCGAGCTCGTCCACTTCGGCTCGCGCGGCGCCGAGATCGCCCTCGTTCGCGAGCACGCGGATCAGCAGCTTGCGCGCGGGCAGGTCATCCGGGTGCTTCACGAGCTCCTCGCGCAAGAGCGCGATCGCCTCGGGGTCCTTGTGCTGGCGCACCATCGCGAGCGCGCGATCCACGGGAGTCAACTGCGCGCAGCCGAACGCGACGACGAGCGCGCTGATCAGCGCCAACCGCATGAGAACGGTGGTACTAGATTCTGAGCTCGGAGCTACGAGGAAATGATCGATGACTGACCTATCAAGCATCAAGACGATCGGTGTGTTGGGCGCAGGGCAGATGGGCGCAGGCATCGCGCAGGTCGCGAGCACGGCAGGCTACGACGTGCGTTTGTGTGACGTGTCCGTCGAGGTCTCCAAGAAGGGCATCGCCAAGATCGACGGTGCGCTCAAGCGCCAGGTCGACAAGGGCAAGCTCTCCGCGGACCTACACGCCGGGATCGTCGCGCGCATCTCGCCGATCGCGACTCCAGCTGATTTCAAGGGTTGCGACGTCGTCATCGAGGCAGCGACGGAGAACCTCGAGCTCAAGCTCAAGCTGCTCAAGCAGTGCGACGAGGCGCTCACGCCAGGCGCGATGCTCGCGAGCAACACGTCGTCTATCTCGCTGACCAAGCTCGCGGCCTCCACCTCACGGCCGGCGGAGGTCGTCGGTTTGCACTTCATGAACCCCCCGCCGCTGATGAAGCTCGTCGAGCTCGTGCGCGCGGTGCAGACCTCGGACGCGACCTACGCGCTCGCGAAGGCGCTCGCGGAGAAGATGGGCAAGACCGTGGTGACGAGTAGAGATGCGCCGGGCTTCCTCGTGAACCGGATGCTCGTGCCGATGCTATGCGAGGCCATCTTCACGCTCGAGCAAGGGCTCGGCACACCCGAGGACATCGACAACGGCGCCAAGCTCGGCCTCAACCACCCGATGGGTCCGCTCGAGCTCTCGGATCTCATCGGCCTCGACACCGTGCTGTTCATCGCGGACGTGCTCCACCGCGATTTCGGCGACTCGAAATACCGCGCGCCCACGCTCTTGAAGAACCTCGTCTCGGCCGGTTGGCTCGGAAAGAAGTCGGGCCGCGGATTTTACAAGTACGACGCCGCCGGTCAGCGGCAGTGAGCTTCACGTCCTATGCGAGCAGCGTAATTCGACTAGGTGCGGGCTACCACGCGACGCACAAGGCCAAGGGCAAACCCCAGAAGACGTTGGAGCTCTACGAGTTCGAAGCTTGCCCGTTCTGTCGAAAGGTCCGTGAGGCGCTGACGTCTTACGACTTGGATGCGATGGTCTATCCGTGCCCTAAAAATGGTCGATTTCGCGCTGTCGTCAAGGAGCTCGGCGGCAAAGACATGTTCCCGTTCCTTGTCGATCCGAACACTGGGAAGTCGATGTACGAGTCCGGCGACATCATCAAGTACCTCGCCGAGACGTACGACACGAACGGCACTCCGCTGGGGCCGTCGCTCGGGCCGATCACCATGATCAGCTCCGTTCTGGCGAGCGTGTTTCGCTCGGGTCGTGGGAGAGACGCACGCGGCGACGAGGACAAGAGACCCAAGCAGCCGCTGGAGCTCTGGTCCTTCGAGGCGTCGCCTTGGTGCAGGCTCGTACGCGAGGCGCTATGCGAGCTCCCTTATGTGCTCCACAACGTCGGCAAAAAGAGCGACGCTCGTCCTGCGTTCGTCGAGCGCTCCGGCAAGATGCAGGTGCCGTACATCATCGATCCCAACGTCCCCCCGCACATTGGCACATCGATGTTCGAGTCCGCGGAGATCGTGCGTTACCTGAACGCGACGTACGGCTGATCAGCGCGCTTCGTTCGTCGCGACCTTGTTGTCGTCCACCAAACCGGAGCCGGCGGCATAGGCCGCACCAGCTACGAAAGCGAACACCCAAACGGCGAGAACGGCACGAGCTAAGCGACTACGAAGCATGTTGATGACAATCTATTACAACTTCCAGGCCAGTCAATCTTATTACGTACTTAGCTGATTTCAGGGGTGGGTCCATAGTGCGGGGGGCCAGACACTGCTGTCATGGAACCTCACGAGTGTGAATTGACGGCACAGGGGACGGCACGGTATCGCGACACATGTCCTACGAAACCATCTTGGTCGACCACGAAGACGGCGTCGCGACGCTTACGCTGAACCGCCCCGACAAACTCAATGCACTCAATGCCAAGGTGATTGAAGAGCTCGATGTCGCGCTTCAGGAGCTCGACCAGGACCCTTCGGTGCGAGTGTTGATCGTCACGGGTGCAGGCGACAAGGCGTTCGCCGCTGGCGCTGACATCGCTGCGATGGCGAACATGAGCGTTGCTGAGGCTCGCGCCTTCGCCGCGAAGGGTCAGGCCACGTGTGCGCGCTTCGAGAGCGTCCGCTTCCCCGTCATCGGCGCCATCAACGGCTTCGCGCTCGGCGGAGGCTGCGAAATAGCCCTCTCGTGCGATTTTCTCTACGCGAGCGACAAAGCGAAGCTCGGTCAACCCGAGGTGAATCTCGGCGTCACGCCTGGTTTCGGCGGGACTCAGCGGCTCGCTCGTCGCGTCGGAGTGGGTCTCGCCCGAGAGCTGTGCATGTCCGGCAACATCATCAGCGCGCAAGAGGCGCTACGCATCGGGCTCGTGAACGCGGTCGTGCCAGCTGCAGAGCTGATGAGCAAGGTGCGCGACGTCGCCAAGACGATCGCGAGCAAGGGACCGCTCGCCGTCGCGCAGTGCAAGCGAGTCATCCTCGGCGGCGCGGATCTGCCGCTGACTCAGGCGAACGAGCTCGAAGCAGAGGCCTTCGCTTCGCTCTTCGCGACCGCTGATCAGAAGGAGGGCATGGCCGCCTTCCTCGCGAAGCGGTCGGCGAAGTTCAACGGCGAC